>NZ_JBEZFO010000003.1:184751-434980 GCF_040649495.1 Micromonospora sp. NPDC048947 | reverse complement strand
AGACCACAGTCGTCGACGTCCGCCGGGCGCGGCGGGCCCCCGCCCCCCACCCACCGCAACCCGACCCCAAGTGCCCCCACGCCCCCCCCAGAGCGCGAACAAAGCTCAGCCAACGACGGAGAACAACCGCCGCCGCGCCCCCAGCAACGCGACGGAGGCCAGCACCAGCCCGACCCCCATCGTGACCAGCAGCGGGCTGGGGTCGCCCGGCAGCAGCCCGGCCACCGACCGTGACGCGGTGCCCAGGGCGAGGTAGAGACCGGCCCAGGCGGCCGCGCCGATCGTCGCGCAGCCGATAAATCGGCGGTACGACATCCGCAGCCCGCCGGCGGCCAGTGGCAGCAGCGCGTTGAAGACCGGCAGGAACGGCGCGACCACCATCATCCGGCCGCCGCCGCGACGCAGGATTCCTTCAGCCGCTGTCCAGCGTGCCTCGCCGATCCAGCCGCCGACGCGGCTGTCGCGCAGTCGTTCGGAGTAGCGACGGCCGACCAGGAAGCTCAGCGACCAGCCGGCCAGGCAGCCGATCAGCACCGCGGTGAAGGTCGCCAGCCCGGTACTCGGGCGGCCGACGCCGACGGCGGCGAGGATCGCGACGTCGCCGGGGACCAGGACACCCAGCAGGGGTACGGCGTCGAAGAGCATGACGAGCCCGAGCGCACCCATCAGCAGCAGAATCGGTAGTTCGCCGATCTGGGCCAGCCATTGCGTCATGCGTCGACGCTATGGCCGTGGCGCCACTTCGGACATCGGGTCGTAGCCCCCAGTGACCCCTGGTATCCGCCTCGGGGTCGCCCCTGAGTCAGGGTCCGCCTCAGTCGGGGCGCAGCACCTGCACGTGGCGTAGCGACGAGTCGACCGACGGTTCGGTGGTGGGCACCGGGTAGTCGGCCAGCACGGTCAGCCGGTCCGTCGGCAGGTGTCCGCGGCCGGGGTCGCCGACCAGCACGTCGGCACCTGCGGCTGCGGCCCGCTGCAGGAAGGGCAGCATCCGGTCGGCCATCGCGCGGTCGTAGAAGACGTCTCCGGCGACGACCAGGTCGACCTTCGCTTCGGTGTCGTCGAGCAGGTCGTCTCCGGTGGCGTCGACGGTGACGTGGTTGGCCCGCGCGTTGAGGGTGACGGCTGCGACGGCGTACGGGTCGATGTCGTTGGCGATCACCTCCGCGGCGCCGGCGAGCGCGGCGGCGATGGCTACCAGTCCGGACCCGGCGGCGAGGTCGAGCACGCGGCGGCCGGCGGCCAGCTCCGGGTGGTCCAGGAGGTGGCGGGCCAATGCCTGTCCCCCGGCCCACGCGGACGCCCAGTACGGCGCCGGCAGCGCGTGTCCGGCGGCTGCCTCCATCCGGGCCCACCAGACGATCGCGTCCTCGGCCAGGTGCAGCCGCACCTCGGGGACGAACGGGGTGGGCATCAACCGGAGCCGGTCCAGACCGGCGCCGGGTGCGTGGATCTCGCGTTCCAGCTCGGTCAGCGCGTCGGCTGCGGCATCCTTCATCGGCGCAAGCATGCCCCAGCGACGGTTGGTCGGGGCGGGTTTCGCATGCCGCCGCGCAGAGTTCACCCGAGTTCAGTCAAATACCTACGGCACTTCGGCCAGCGGATCGGGGTTTTGCCCGTTACTGTCGAACAGGTACGGGCGATCATCGGCCAGAGGCCGAGGGTCAGCCGCTTTGAACAGGGAGAGATGCATGGCAACCGGCACGGTTAAGTGGTTCAACTCGGAAAAGGGCTTCGGCTTCATCGAGCAGGACGGTGGAGGGCCGGACGTGTTCGTCCACTACTCCGCCATCGCTTCGAGCGGCTACCGGGAGCTCAACGAGGGCCAGAAGGTCGAGTTCGAGGTGACCCAGGGGCAGAAGGGTCCGCAGGCGGACAACGTCCGCCCGATGTAGCTCCGTGCCGGTGACGGCGGCCGGTCTCCGGCCGCCGTCGCAGCGCACTCAAGACGCCGCCGGGGCGGCGGGCAGGTCCCGCCGCCTCCGGATTGGCCCCATCAGCAGAATCAACGGGGTAAACGCCAACCAGGCGGTCATCGCGACAATTGCCGTCTGGACGCCGTAACGCGCGCCAATGGCACCGGCCAGCACGGCCGCCAGCGGGATCGTGCCGTAGTTGAGCAGATGCATGCTCACCGTCACCCGGCCCAGCAGGTGGTACGGCGTGTAGGTCTGCCGGAAGGCGCCCTTGACCACGTTGCCGATGGCCACCCCGAGACCGATCAGCAGCCCGCCGACGGCTGGCCAGGCCAGCCCGACGCCGGGTGCGGCGAGCGGGATGAGCAGCGCGGGCGGGCCGGTGAGCGCCGCCGCGATCAGCACTGCCCGGGCGGTGCCGCAGCGCCGGGCCACAGTGGTGGCGAGCAGCGCGCCGATGATCCCCCCGGCGCTCATCACGGCAATCAGCACACCCACCAGGCCCGGTTCGAGACGCAACTCACGGACCAGGAAGACCACCAGGACGGCCTGGTAGCCGGTCAGCCCGATGTTGCTGGCCGCGCCGAAGACCGTCAGCACCCGCAGGTACGGGTCTCTGGCGACGAAGCGCACCCCCTCGGCGATGTCGCGGCGCAGTGACCGCGACTGGTCCACTCGGCGAACGCGCGGTTCGACGGTACGGATCCGCAGCAGGCACACCGCGGAGACCAGGAAGCTGATCGCGTCCAGCAGCAGAGCGGTGACCGCACCGATGAGCTGGGCGATCAGACCTGCGACACCAGGGCCGACGACATAGCTCGCGGTCTGGGCGGCGTGCAGCTTGGCGTTGCCCTCCGGCAGTTGCTCGGGCCGCAGCAGCACCGGCAGGTACACCTGGTCGGCTGTTTCGAAGAAGACCCGGGCGACGCCGGCGCTGAGCGCCACCAGGAGCAGGTGCCAGACGGTGAGCCTGTCGAGTGCGGCGGCGAGCGGCACGCTGAGGAAGAGCAGCGCGCGGAACAGGTCGCACGCCACCATCACGGGTCGGCCGGACAGCCGGTCCACCCACGCGCCGGCCGGCAGGCCGATCAGCAGCCAGGGCAGCCAGGCCGCGGCGGTGAGCACCGCCACCTGGAAGGTGCCGGCGTCCAGGACGGCGACCGCAACCAGCGGAAGCGCGACAGTGGTGACGTTGCTGCCGATGCTGCTGACCGTCTGGCCGGTCCAGAGCAACCGGAAATCGCGGTGCCGCAGCAATCCGCCGGCCTGGCGGACGGGGGTCGGGTCGCTGCGGGTGGCGGCGGTCACGGTCGGGCCGGTATGCCGTGGACGAACACGAAGACCGGCCTGCGGTCGGCGTCGTCGTCGGGTGACTCCCGGTCGGCCCAGCGCTTGAGGACGTCGATCATCTCGCGGCTCAGCTCGGCCAGTTCCTCGGGCGTGAGGCGCAGCCAGTGGTCGGTGGAGAACGCCGCGTCCTGCCAGGATGCCTGCTCGGCCTCGTCGGCGGCGTGCCATGCCCGGGCCAGTGCGACGTGCCGGTCCAGGTTGAGCGAGGTGGCGGCGTCGGCGACCGCCCGGGCGGCGGGGTCGGCGTCGAAGTCGGTGTTGGACCAGCGCACCCCTCGGGTGACGAGCCGCCACCACCGCTCGCGCCGGTCCCGGGCCAACTCGGGGGCTTCGGTGACCAGGTCGGCGGCGGCGAGGACCTTGAGGTGGTGGCTGACGTTCGCCGGGGCCTGGTCGGTGCGCTCGGCGAGCAGCCCGACGGTGGAGGGCCCGTGGACCTTGAACACGTCCATCAGCCGGCGGCGCAGCGGGTGGGACATGGCGGCCAGCACCCGGGAGTCGGTGATCTGGCGTGCGTCGGAGCTGTCCATGCCGACAGAATGGCATCCGCAACAACTCTTGCGCAACAGTCATTGCTCAACAGTCGTTGCGGAATGCGCCAAGAGGGGCGGCCCGGCGGCCTCGGGCCGCCCCTCGCTCAGGCGACCAGCCGGCGGGCCAGCTCGTCGGCGACCTGCTTGGCCATCGTGGGCGGGATGGCTGCGGCGATCTTCTCCGGCGTCAGCGAGGCCAGGACGCCCTGGACGATCGCCGGCTCGTCGGTGAAGTCCCGGTTGGACAGCGCTGTCAGCGCCGCCTGCAACGCGCTCACCTGGGCAGCGAGCGACGTCAGCGTCGGGTGCGCCGAGACGAAGTTCGGGACTGTGGCATCCTCGCCCATCGCCATCCGGGTGTAGATCTGCCCGACCGGGTTGCGCCCGTCCAGCATCGTGAGGTTCTTGTGGACGGTGGCCAGCCAGTTGTGTTCTTCGGGGGTCATGTCGTCGTCCTCCAGGAGTCCGATGGAGCTGAGGTAGCGGCGGAACAGGGGCCGCTGGTCGCGGCCCGCCTTGATGGCGTCGCGGAAGAAGCTGAAGTGGGTGTGCCAACGGTGGGAGCTGTCGCCGCTGGTGCGCTTGCCGAGGCGATCCCACCGCCTCACGGTGGTGCCGTCGGGGCTGTAGATGATCTCCCGGATGTCCCGGGTGTCGGCGGCGTTCGCGGCGCACTGCGCGACACACCAGACCGAGAAGCTGGGCAGCGTGTTGGCCCGACCGCCGGAGCGGACATTGAACTGCCCGACGTCGAGTGCCGCCGCGTCGAGGGTCAGTCCGGCCCGGTCGCGGGGGGACTCGACCACCGAGTAGTCGTTGGGGACCACCCGGTCCGATCCGCAGTGGTAGCCACCCCGGTGGGCCGAGTCGCCGACGATGCCGACCTCGCCCGGATCCAGGTCGTCCGGCCCGGGGGCGTTGTCGAGGTGAGTGAGGAGCAGGCTTCGGACGGCGAGAAGATTAGCCGGGGCCCGGGTCATGGGGTCCCCCTTTCCGAGAGGCGGGGACCGGGCACGGCGTCACACCGCGTACGCGGTGCTGGGCTTCGGGCGAGCCCGGCCTACTGGTGCACGGCGCCGGGCGTTGACTCAACCATAGCCCGCGTTTTCGACAAACGCCCAGCTCAGGATGGGTCTGTTCAGATTGGACGTGGTGGCGGGGCAGAGTGGACGATCGGCAGCAGCAGCGCCGAAGGGTGCGTCGGATCGTGCAGAACCTGCCGCCAACCGGCACGTAGCGTCACCGCCGTGCCGAGCGGCTCCCCGGTGCCGGGGTTGCGGGCCCACCGTGGATGGGCGCCGCCGGAGACCTGCACCCGCAGTCGGTGCCCGGCGGCGAACCGGTACGCGGTCGGCCAGAGCGGCACCGGAATCCGCAGCGCCCCGCAAGGGTCGGCCGGGAAGCGCTCGGGCGTGACCCGCACCAGGCCGTCGCACACGTTCCACGAGCGACCCCGGCGGTCCACGTCGCACAGACGAACGAAGACGTCCAGGAACGGCAGATCGCTGCGGAGGTGGATCTCGGCGCGGACCGGGCCGATCACCTCGACCGGCGCGGTCAGTGGGGCGCTGGTGTAGGTCAGCACGTCGGGGCGGGCCTCGACACGCCGGTTGTCGACCGGGCCGGCCCGTTGGGCGACGAGCAGCGGACCGCCCAGCGACGGGGTGGGATCGGCGGGGTCGTAGCGGAGTGCGTCCGGTGTCGACGCGACAGGTGGGCGTGCCGCCAGTTCGCCACCGGGTTGCAGGTGCCAGGCGGTCTCGACCGCCGGGGGTGGCCAGTCCGGCAGGTCCCGCCAGCCGCCACCGGCGCCGCTGACGTAGATGCGTACGGGCGGCCGTGCTGGTCCCGCCGGGACGGGCGATCGCGGCGCGGCCGGCAGATGCTCGTCGAGCCAGGCCAGCCCTTCGCGCAGCGCGGCCACGAACAGTCCGGGGCTGCCGTGCGTCCACGGACCGATCACCAGGCGCGGCGGTGTGCCGGCGGCGCGCAGCACGGCGTGGTCGTCGAGCTGGGCGGGCAGGAAGATGTCGTGCCACCCGGTGACCATGACCACCGGCGCCCGCACCTTCGCGACCTGGTCGGCGAAGACCCGGGTCCGCCAGTACGCGGCCTGCGGTGTGTGGTGGCGCAGCCACTCCTGGAAGAACGGGATGGTCACGCCGGTGGCCACCCGGTCGGCTTCGGCCAGGGGGAGGTGTTCCAGCGCGGCGGCCAGCCGGGGTTGCCCGCGCTTGAGTTCCCACTGCCGGGCCAGCCACGGCGCTGTCTGCGCGTGCAGCAGCTCCGCCCAGGTCAGCACGGTGTCCAGGGCGAAGGACTCCCCCGCGTACGTCGAGTCGCGGGTGGCCGAGGCGGTCACCACGGCGACCATCGCGCGCAGTTCCTCGCCGGCGTCGGCGGCCAGTGCCCACTGGGCGAAGCCCTGGTAGCTGACACCGAACATGCCGAGTTGCCCCGACCACCAGGGCTGGCGGCGCAGCCAGTCCAGTGTGTCAGCGCCGTCGTCGCGCTCGTGCACCAGCGGGGCGAACGTTCCACCGGAGCCGCCGGTGCCCCGGCACGACTGGATCACCGCGTGTCGACCCCGGGCCGCGAGCAGCCGACCGAGCAGCCGCAGCGGTCCACCGCGCCCGTAGGGGGTGCGGATCAGCACGGTCGGCGCGCCGCGGACGGCCGGGGCGTAGTGGTCGGTGCGCAGCACCACACCGTCGCGGGCCCGCACCGGGAGGTCGCGGCTGACCCGCACCGGGCCGGGGCGGCTCGGTGGCAGGCGCAGCGCGGCGCTGGCGAGGCGGGTGACGAGGTCCGGCACCGGTCAGCCCGTCGGGCGGCGCGGTGACTCCGGCCGGGCGGCGCGCACCGCGTCGCGGTGCCCCCGCAGCGACTCGCTCATCTCCGCCATGAACCGCCGCACCACCTCCAGCTCGTCCTCGCTGAAGCGGGCCATCACCGTGTCGGTACGGGCGCCCAGCGGCCGGAAGAACTCCATGGCCAGGGCGGCGCCCTGGTCGGCGTAGTGCAGCAGCACCTTGCGCCGGTCGACGGTGTCCCGGTCGCGGCGGATGTGCCCGGCCCGTTCCAGCCGGTCGATCAGGGCCGTGACCGAGCCGGAGGAGAGGTTCAGCTGCTCGCCGAGACGGCCGGGGGTGATCGGGTCACCGAGCAGCTCGGCGTCCATCACCGCGATCAGCGCCTGCAAATCGGTCGGGTTGAGACCGTGCAGGTTGGCGAAGGCGTGGCCGACCTGCTGGGCGTCCGCCGCGTACCGCCGGAGGTTGTTGGTGATCTCCGCGACCAGCTGCTCGCGGCGCGTGTCGCGCCGTCGGTACATGCCGTGAGTCGCCACCTCGCGCCGCTCTTCTCGTCGTCGGTCCCCCGGGTTGCAGCATAGAACAGCCCCGGATAATCTCGGTTATCAAGATACTTGTCTTTCGAAGGACCTTGAGGTCACCTGATGTCTGTGTTCACCAGAGTCGCTCGTGGCCGGCTGGCCGCCTGGCTCACCGTGGCCGCCGCGATCGTCGTGGGCGCTGCCGTCTTCGGGACACCCCAGCCGGACAACCCGGCGCCGGTCTCCGCCACCGGCCTGTCGGTGCAGTGGCAGTCGACCCAGGTGCAACGTCTCCAGGATCAACTGCCCTCCAGCGACGTGCAGCCGGCCATCGTGGTGATCAGTCGTGGCGACGGCGGCGCGCTGAGCGAGACCGACCGGGCGACGGTCGGCGCTCGCGCCGAGGGTCTGCGCCGCTTCGCGGTGGGTGGGCAGGTCAGCCCCGCCCAGGTCTCCCCGGACGGCGCGGTGGCCCTGGTCGCCGTGCCGCTGGACACCGCCGGCGGGCAGGAGGTCGTCACCGACGCGGTGACCCAGCTGCGCGCCACCCTCGCCGACCTGCCCGACGGGCTGACCGCCGAGGTGACCGGCGCCCCGGCTTTCACCGCCGACCTCTCCTCGGTGTTCGACGGCGCCGACGTCACACTGCTCGTGGTGACCGCCGCGGTGGTCGCGCTGCTCCTGCTGATCACCTACCGCAGCCCGTTCCTGTGGATCGTGCCGCTGGTCGTGGTCGCCGCCACCGAGCAGCTCACCCTGCGCGCGGTGGACGTCATCGTGCCGGGCGTCGGCATCAACCTCCAGCAGGGTCAGGTCACCGGCATCGCCAGCGTGCTGGTCTTCGGCGCCGCCACCGACTACGCGCTGCTGCTCATCGCCCGCTACCGGGAGGAACTGCGCCGCGAGGAGGACCGGTTCGCGGCGATGCGCGCCGCGTTGCGCCGCACCGCGGAGCCGATCCTCGCCAGTGGTGGCACCGTCGTGCTCGGCGTGCTGACACTGCTGCTCAGTGAGCAGGAGACCAACCGCGCGCTGGCCGTGGCCTGCGCCACCGGTGTGGTCTTCGCCATCCTCTCGGCCCTGTTCGTGCTCCCCGCCGTGCTGGTGCTCTTCGGTCGCGGCCTGTTCTGGCCGTTCGTACCCCGCGTCGGCGGCCCGGTGCGCGAGGGCCGGCTCTGGGGTCGACTCGGCGCCGCCGTGCAACGCCGCCCGGTGGTGGTCGCGACGCTGGCCACAGTGCTGCTCGGGGGCCTGGCACTGGGTGGGCTCGGCATCCGTACCGGCCTGTCCGAGACCGAACAGTTCCGGGCCGAGCCGGAGGCGGTGACCGGGGCACAGACCCTGGCCAGGGCCTTCCCCGCCGGCAGCACCCAACCCGTCGCCGTGATCACCACCCCGGCGGCGGTGCGGGCGGTCACCGACGCCGCCACCGCGGTACCCGGTGTCGCCTCGGCGCGCCCCGGCGACGCCGGCACCGCCGTCGCCCAGGTCGACGTGGTCCTCGACGCCGAACCCGGCACCACCGCCTCGGACCGCGCGATCGAGGCGCTGCGCGCGGCGGTCGCCGCCGTTCCCGACTCCGCGCCGCCGGCCGCCGCCGGCGCCGACGCCCCGTCCGGGGCGATCGTCGGTGGCTCGGTGGCCGCCACGTACGACTCCGACGAGGCCAACGACCGGGATCTGCGACTCATCCTGCCGATCATCCTGCTGCTGGTCGGCGCCGTGCTCGTGCTGCTGCTACGCGGTCTGCTCGCGCCGCTGCTGCTGGTGCTCACCGTGATCGCGTCGTACTTCGCCAGCCTCGGCGCGGCCTGGCTGCTCTTCGACCACGTGCTGGGCTTCCCGGCCCTGGACAGCGGTGTGCTGCTGCTCGCCTTCGTGTTCCTGGTGGCGCTCGGGGTGGACTACAACATCTTCCTGGTCACCCGGGCCCGGGAGGACGCCCGCAGCGCCGGCACCCGCGCCGGGATGCTCTCCGCCCTACGGGTCACCGGCGGGGTGATCACCAGCGCCGGGGTGCTGCTCGCCGCGGTCTTCGCCGTGCTCGGTGTGCTGCCGCTGATCACCCTGACCCAGATCGGGATCATCGTCTGCATCGGCGTCCTGCTCGACACCCTGCTGGTCCGTACGGTCCTGGTGCCGGCGCTGGCGTTCCTGCTCGGTGACCGCTTCTGGTGGCCCGGCCGCATCACGCGCGACCCGATGCAGGCCACCCCGAGCGCGCCCGAGCCGGTCGCCGCGCGCGACTGACCGACCCGACGGGGGCCGTGGTGAATCCCGCCACGGCCCCCGTCGAGGTCAGTACGCCAGGCAGACGCACTCGCTCATCAGCGCCCGCACGTTGCGCACGTACGACGGGTTGGGGATGGCCAGCGGCTTCCCCTCCTGAGCCACCGCACCGTGCCCGAAGTTGTACGCGGCGATGACGGCGTTGAGCAGGCAGGAGTTCAGCTCGCTGGTGCACAGTGCCGGGTCGAGCCGGAAGTCGGACTCGAAGTACATGTCGCCGATGTACTTCGTCGCCCAGGCCAGGTAGGTGGCGCCGAGGTAGGCGTTGTCCTGGTAGGCGTCGATCTCGTAGCTCTTCTCGAACCGCTGGTTCATCCAGGTCGCGGTCTCCGGCATCACCTGCAACAGCCCGACCCCGCCGTCGCAGGCGTAGATGTTGGACTGCCAGCCGCTCTCCTGCCACGCGGTGGCCTTGAGCAGGTTGAGCGGGATCTTGATGTCCGGTGCCGACACCGGCCAGTAGGTGCGGTTGGCGGCATCGGTCAGCGCCGCCTTCACCTCGGACCGGCTCGCCTGGTTGCCCTTGTAGGTCGGCTTGCAGGAGCTCGGCGCCGGCTTCGGCGGTGCCGGCGGAACCTCGGTCTCGGTGGGCGGCTTCGGCACCGTGCGCGGCTTCGGCGCCGCCCGGGTCGGCTTCTTCGTCGGCTTCGGCTTCGGGGTCGCGCTACGACTCGGCGCGGAACCCATCGATTCCACGGCACTCACCGACGGGCTCAACTCCCCGTCGACCTCGTCGGACGGGGCATCCGTCGGCCCGTCGGTGACGGCGACCGGCGCGGCCAGGCCCGATGGGGTCTCCCCCTTGGCGGCGCAGCCGACCAGCGTGCCCGCCAGCAGAAGCCCGGCGAGCACTGCGGCGCCCAGCCGATCGATGCGTCGAACCATGCCGTTGCCTCCCCCGTGTGACTGTCGCCGCACCCTAACAAGGTTCGACCGGGCGGCGTTGCCCCTGCGACGGACGCCGGGGGGCCTGGTCCACCGGGGGCTGACCATTGCCCACCGCCCGGTCCCGGGTCGCCCAGGCGACCATGAACACCACAGTCCACAGCACCCCGAGCAGCACCGCCGCGGCCGTCCCGCTCGCCGTGTCCAGTCCGAGGTAGAGCCGCGCGCCGCAGATTCCGAGCACCCCCGCCGCCGCGGCGGTCCAGGCGGCCACCGCCACCGGCCAGCGGGCGCTGCGCGACACCAGCCAGGCCAGGGTGCAGAAGCTCGCCGCGACCACAGCGTTCTGGGTCGAGAGCGCAGCCGCCTCACCGCCGCCCGGGGCGGTCCCGTTCGGGCCGGTCAGTTCGGCCACCACCGCCAGCACCACCAGCGGCACGAACGCGCCCACCGTGCCGACCACGCTGAGCAGGTCCGCCCGCCAGGGTCGGTTCCGCCACGCCAGCACCGCCGCCACCAGCGCCACCAACAGAATCAGCACCGACCCGCGTACCACCGACACCACCACCAGTGTGGCGTCGGCGGCGTCCGAGGTACGCCGAGCCGCGAACCACCCGGCGATGGCGCCGTCCAGCGCGGCCAACCCACTGTTGCGGACCGCCACCGCGAGCAGACCGGCGATGGCGAGCCCGGCGGCGAACAGCAGCAGCAACCCGGCGGCCAGATTGAGCAGCAGCGTCCAGGCCGGGCCGATCCGCATGGCCACCAGGAAGAACAGCACCCCGTAGCGGGCAGTGAGCCACCGCACCGGAGGCAGCGCGCCGGCCCGGGACAGCAGCGCGCGCACCGGGTCGGGGTTACGGCCCAGCCACCGACCCACGAGCACCACACCCACCAGGCCGGCCAGCAGCAGGAACGCCACCCCGGTGGCCCGGCCGAGAAGGCGGGAGACAGTGTCGTACGACTCACCGGCGAGGTGACCGAGCAGCACCGAGCCGCCCACCCAGGTCACCACCCCGGCCAGGTTCCAGAGGGCGAACCGCCGGTACGGCATGCCGGCCGCACCGGCCAGCCGAGGCACCAGGGTCCGGGCGAAAGCCACCCATCGGGCGGCGAACACCCCCCGCCCACCGAGGCGGGCGAGCATGGCGTCGGCCCGGGCCCACCGCTGCGGCCCGACCCGGTGCCCCAGCCCGGCGCGCAGCCGGGAGCCGTACCGCCGTCCGGCCCGAAAGGCCAGGCCATCGCCGAGGACCGCCGCGACGATCATCGCGAGCAACGCCGGCCCGAGCCGCAAGGTACCGTTGTAGGTGAGGAAGCCGACCAGCAGCAGGGTAGCCTCACCCGGCACGAGCAGACCGAAGATCACCGCGGTCTCGCCCGCCACGATCAGCGCGGCGACCAGGTAGATCCACAGGGTGGGCAGACCCTGCACCCAGGTCAGCAGGTCGTGCACTCAGGCCCCCGGGACACGGGTGCCAGCCTGCCAGCCGGGGGAACCACCGGCACAGCCGTTTCACCATAGATCAGGGGCACCTGGGGGTGACCCCGACGCAGCCTGCGCGAGCGCAGGCGGAAGGATAGAGGGTATGCAGCTTCGCACCGACCTCCGCAACGTCGCCATCATCGCTCACGTCGACCACGGCAAGACCACCCTGGTCGACGCCATGTTGCGGCAGGCCGGCGCGTACGGCGCACGCGGCGAGAACACCGAGCGGGTGATGGACTCCGGTGACCTGGAGCGGGAAAAGGGCATCACGATCCTGGCCAAGAACACCGGTGTGCGTTACCTGCCGGCGGACGGCTCCGACCCGGTCACCATCAACATCATCGACACCCCCGGCCACGCCGACTTCGGTGGCGAGGTGGAGCGCGGCCTGACCATGGTCGACGGTGTGGTGCTGCTCGTCGACGCCAGCGAGGGCCCTCTGCCGCAGACCCGCTTCGTGCTGCGTAAGGCGCTGCGGGCCCGGATGCCGATCATCCTGGTGATCAACAAGGTGGACCGTCCGGACGCCCGGATCAAGGAGGTCGTGGACGACACCTACGAGCTCTTCCTCGACCTGGACGCCGACGAGGAGCAGATCGACTTCCCGATCGTCTACGCCTGCGCCCGCGACGGCATCGCCTCGCTGACCCAGCCCGCCGACGGCTCGGTGCCCGACGACAGCACCTCACTGGAGCCGCTGTTCCGCACCCTGCTGGACACCATCCCGGCACCCGCCTTCGAGGACGGCGCGCCGTTGCAGGCGCACGTCACCAACCTGGACGCCTCGCCGTTCCTCGGCCGGCTGGCGCTGTGCCGGGTCCGTCAGGGCACCATCAGCAAGGGTCAGACGGTGGCCTGGTGCCGCACCGACGGCAGCACCCAGCGGGTCCGCATCTCCGAGATGCTGATGACCGAGGGCCTGGAGCGTAAGCCGGCCGAGACCGCCGGCCCTGGCGACATCATCGCCGTCGCCGGCATCCCGGAGATCATGATCGGTGAGACCCTCGCAGACGTCGAGAACCCTGTCGCGCTGCCGCTGATCACCGTCGACGAGCCGGCCATCTCGATGACCATCGGCACCAACACCTCGCCGCTGGTCGGCCGGGTCAAGGGCTCCAAGGTCACCGCGCGGATGGTCAAGGACCGGCTCGACAAGGAGCTGATCGGCAACGTGTCCCTGCGGGTCCTGCCCACCGAGCGGCCGGACGCCTGGGAGGTGCAGGGCCGCGGCGAGCTGGCGCTGGCCATCCTGGTCGAGCAGATGCGCCGGGAGAGCTACGAGCTGACCGTCGGCAAGCCGCAGGTGGTCACTCGGGAGATCGACGGCAAGACCTGCGAGCCGGTCGAGCGGCTGACCATCGACGCCCCGGAGGAGTACCTGGGCGCTATCACCCAGCTCCTCGCCACCCGCAAGGGCCGGATGGAGCAACTGGTCAACCACGGCACCGGCTGGATCCGGATGGAGTGGCTGGTGCCGGCGCGCGGCCTGATCGGCTTCCGCACCGAGTTCCTCACCGACACCCGGGGCACCGGCATCCTGCACCACGTCTTCGAGTCGTACGAGCCGTGGTTCGGCGAGCTGCGCACCCGCAACAACGGTTCGCTGGTCGCCGACCGGGCCGGCGCGGTCACCGCCTTCGCGATGATCAACCTTCAGGAGCGCGGCCAGCTCTTCGTCGACCCCACCACCGAGGTGTACGAGGGCATGATCGTCGGGGAGAACTCCCGCTCCGACGACATGGACGTCAACATCACCAAGGAGAAGAAGCTCACCAACATGCGGGCGTCGACCTCCGACGAGACGGAGAAGCTGATCCCGCCGCGCAAGCTCTCGCTGGAGCAGGCCCTGGAGTTCTGCCGCGAGGACGAGTGCGTCGAGGTCACCCCGACCGCGGTGCGCATCCGCAAGGTGGTGCTCGACCAGCAGCTGCGGGGTCGCGCCGCCGCCCGCCGCAAGCACGCCGGCTGACCCACCAGCACCCGACACCGGGCGCGCCGGCCGCTTGCGGGCGGCGCGCCCGTCGTTTCTCCCCCGACGGGTACGCGGGCCCGCCCACGCTTGATCCGCTACGGTCACCGGCATGACCTGGGATGATCTCGACGCCCACCTGGACCGGGTGCCCGGCACCGTCTCCGCGTACGTGGGGCGGCTCGACGCGCCGCCGACCTGGACCCGCCACGCGGACGCCGGCCACTACGCCGCGAGCACCATGAAGGTGGCGGTGCTCGCCGCGCTGCACCGCGCCGCCGAGGCAGGCACCCTGGACCTGGACACCCCGGTCCCGGTCGTCAACGACTTCGACTCCGCCCAGCCCGGCGCACCCCGCTTCGCCAACGCGAAGCCCTACGACAACGACGACGCGGTCTGGGACCGCATCGGCGGCACCGCGTCGCTGCGCTGGCTGGCCGACCGGATGATCGTGCGCTCCAGCAACCTCGCCACCAACCTCGTCCTCGGCCACGTCGGGCTGCCCGCGGTAGCCGAAACCTGGGCGCTCGCCGGCGCCCGCAACAGCGTCACCGGCCGCGGCATCGAGGACTTCGCCGCCCGCGAGGCCGGCATCACCAACACGGTCACCGCCGCCGACCTGGCCGCCCTGCTCGGTGCCCTGGCCACCGGGGCCGACACCCCCGGCCCACTCGCCTCACCGGCCGCCTGCGCCACCATGCTGGACGTCCTGCTCGCTCAGGAACACCGCGAGGACCTCGCCGCCGGACTGCCTGCGGGCACCCGCATCGCGCACAAGAACGGTTGGGTACGCGGCGTCCGCCACGGCGCCGGCCTGGTGCTGCCCGACGACGCCCCGCCGTACCTGATCGCCGTCTGCACCACCACCGACCTGGCCGGGGGCGACGACCAGGTCGAGGACGACGCCTGCCTGCTGCTCGCGCACATCTCGGCGCAGGTCTGGGCGGCCCGCCACCAGCTCTGACCCGACAGCCTCGGCGGCGAGGACAGCGCCGCAGACTGCGGCTACGCTGCTCGCACCCCCACCCCGGAGCCGCCGATGCCCCGCAGTCGCACAGTGCTGATCGCCTTCCTCGTCGTGACGGCGGCGAACCTGCTGGCCAACGCCACCGGCGGCGGCCTGGCCTTCCTGCTCACCAAGCCGCTGCTGATGCCGCTGCTGGCCGCGTACCTCTGGCGGGTCAGCGCCGAACGCGCGGCCCGGCCGGACCGGCTGCTGCTCGCCGCGCTGGCGTTCGCCACCGGCGGCGACGTCGCCCTGATGATCGACGGCACCTACTGGTTCCTCGCCGGCATGGCCTGCTTCTTCGGCACGCACCTCTGCTACCTCGCAGCCTTCACCCGACACGGCGCGGCTGCCGCGCTACGCCGCACGCCGCTGGTCGCCGTCCCCCTGGGGTACGCGGTGCTGACCGTCATCGCCCTCACCTGGATGTGGAACGGGCTCACCGACGCCGGGCTGGCCGTACCGGTGGCCGGCTACGCGATCGCGCTGGCCGCCATGGCCAGCACCGCCACCACCCAGGGCTGGCGGGTCGGTCTCGGCGCCGCGCTCTTCCTCGGCTCCGACCTGCTGATCGCCGCCGGGGTGGCAGAGGTGGCCCAGCCCCCCGGCGCGCCGGTGCTGGTCATGGCAACCTACGCCGCCGGCCAGGCGCTGATCGTCACCGGTCGGGCCGCCCACACCAGCACACCCACCGACGCCCCTGTCACTCCAGCAACTGCGCCCGCAACGCCCTGAGGTCGGCGTCGGTGAGCCCCAACCCGTCGCGCAGGTACGCGTCGAACGAGCCGTGCACCCGACGCACCTCGGCGTAACCGGCGTCGAGGTACTCGGCGCGGACCTCCAGCACCGGCAACACCGCGTCGACGTCCAACTCGGGGTTCCGCCGACGCATCGCCTCGACGATCACCGCCCGCAGGCTGTCGGTCAGCTCGTTGTTGCGCAGGTAGTCGGCGCGAATGGCCGCCTCGTCGACCCCGAGCGCCGTCAGCAGGATGACGGTCAGCCACCCGGTGCGGTCCTTGCCGGCGGAGCAGTGGTAGAGCAGCGGCAGATTTTCCGGCCGGGACGCCAGCCGCACCGCCTCGGCGAAACCGACCCGCGCCGACTCACCGGTGACGAACCAGCGGTAGATCGCCGCCATCGCCCCCGCCGTGCCCTGCCGGGCCAGCTCCGCGTACGCGTTCAGGTCGTGACCGAGCAGCACCGCCGAGACGTACGTGAAGACCGGGTGCTCCGCGTCGTGCACCGGCAGGCGCACCACCCGTGGCTCACCGGCGAACCTGTCCTCCGGCGCGACCGCGATCTCCGAGCCGTCACGCAGATCCACCACGCACGCCGGCCCCAGCTTCGCCAGCACCGGTAGGTCCTCGTCGGTCAGCCGTCCCAGCGCCGGGGTGCGGATCAACTGGCCGACCCGGACCCGCCGCCCGTCCGCGCCGACGAGCCCGCCCAGGTCACGCGCGTTCGGTGCACCCACCAGCTCCCAGCCCTGCCCGGTCATCCGGTCTCCCCTCCCACCGTGAACCTCCGTATAGGGTGCCTCACATGACGATCTCGGCGGTACGCACCCACCGGGTTTCCGCCCCCTTGCACACCCCGTTCGTCACCGCACTGCGTCGTACCACCACAGTGGACACGCTTGTCGTCGAGCTCGTCGACAGCGACGGCCGCTCCGGCTTCGGTGAGGCGCCGCAGGTCTGGCAGGTCACCGGCGCGTCGGTCGCCGGCGCGCAGGCGTGCGTCCGCGAGCTGCTCGGCCCACAGCTGGTCGGCCGTGACCCGGACGACCTGGTGACCCGTTGCGCCGAGGTGCAGCGCGCCGTGGTCGGCAACGAGGCGGCGAAGGCGGCGGTGGACGTCGCCCTGCACGACCTCGCCGCGCGCCGACTGGGCGTACCCCTGGTGCGGTTGCTCGGGGGCACCACGCTGCGGGTCCCGACGGACGTCACGCTGGCGGCAGGCGATGCGGTGGACCTGGCGACAGCGGCACGGCAGCGGCAGGCCGACGGCTTCGGCGTGCTCAAGTTGAAGGTCGGCACCGACGCGGCCGGTGACCTGGACCGGGTGCGCGCGGTACGGGCGGCCGTCGGCCCCGGCACCCGGATCCGGCTGGACGCCAACCAGGGCTGGACGCCCCGGGAGGCGGTCCGGGTGATCCGCGGCATCGAGGACGCCGGGCTCGACGTGGAGCTGGTCGAGCAGCCGGTGGCCCGCTGGGACCTGGACGGGCTGGCCTGGGTCAGCGACCGGGTGTCAGTGCCGATCCTGGCCGACGAGGCGGTCTTCGGGGTCCGGGACCTGGTGGAGGTGATCCGCCGCCGTGCCGCCGACCTGGTCAACGTCAAACTGGCCAAGTGCGGTGGACTGCACCCGGCCCGTACTCTCCTCGACCTGGCCACCGCGCACGGGCTCGGCACTGTGGTCGGCTCGATGATGGAGAGTCAGGTAGGCATCGGGGCGGCCGCGAGCCTGGTCGCCGCGTACGGCACCACAGCGGTCCCCGACCTGGACGCGGCCTGGTGGCTGGCCTGGTCACCGGTGCAGGGCGGCATCCGCTACGACGGGGCGACGGTGGTGCTGCCGGACTCCCCTGGCCTGGGCATCTCCGGCATCGCTGAAGCAAAAGTGCAGGCCCGTGGTTGATGGCCGTCGGTTTCTTTCATAGGGTTCCCCAGGACAGCCGACACGATCTGGGGGGTTGACGTGGAGCTGCAACCGGGCCGCGAGGCCGTCGTCCGGGTCGCCGTGGCGACGCTGTGGACCTCCCCCGAGGCAGTCCGCCCGGTCGACCGTCCGGCGCTGACCGCCGGCGTCGACATTCCGACCTGGGTCTCGGGCCTGGACACCGACCAGCAGGTCGGCGACTGTGTGCTGAGCCAGCTCCTGCTCGGCGAGCGGGTCCTCGTCAGCGAGCTGCGCCCCGACGGCTGGGCCCGGGTCGTCGCCGTCGAACAACCAGCCGCCAAGCTTGACCCCCGCGGCTATCCGGGCTGGCTCCCCGCCGAGCAGCTGGCCGTTCTCGACCCGACCCACACCAGCACCGACCACCCGCTGGTGGTGGACGCCACTGTCACCGGGCTGCACGCCACCCCGAACGGGCCGGTGGTGCTGCCCGGCGTCGTCGTCGGCACCCGGCTCGTCCCGGCCGGCCCCGCGCTCGACGACTGGCGGCCGGTGCACGTCCCCGGTCGGGCCACCCCGCTCTGGCTGCCCGACCGCCACCTGGTGCCGTCGGCGGCCGCGTCGCCGGCCGCCGCGCAGGCGCTCGCGGTGGCACAGCGCCTGCTCGACGTGGTCTACATCTGGGGCGGTCTCTCCGCGCACGGCATCGACTGCTCGGGCCTGGTGCATCTGGCCTGGCGGCGGTTCGGGGTGCTGCTGCCGCGCGACGCCGACGATCAGGCCGTGGCCACCACCCCGCTGGCGTTGGGCGCGGAACGCCCCGGCGATCTCTACTTCTTCGCCCGACCCGGCCGCAAGATCCACCACATCGGCATCGTCACCGCCGCCCCCGGCGAGGGCGGCCAGCGCCGGATGCTGCACGCCTGCTACCGGCGGCGGCGGGTCATCGAAGAGGAACTGCCGGCCGACCGGACCGCCACGCTGGTGGGCGCGCACCGGGTCTAGGGCGTATCGCAAGTGTCTATCGAGCCGGCAGCACTTCCGGAGCACGCCCCGCACCGGCCGGGCGCGTGTCCGCACCCGGCCGGCGACCGGTCAGCGTCGGGCGTCGGTCAACTCGCGACGCCGGTCCCGGGAGGACTTGATCAGGCTGGCGGCGGTGGCGATGCCCAGGGTGCCGATGATGACCAGCAGTGACAACCAGATCGGGATGTGCGGCGCCCAGCCGACGTGCTCGCCACCGTTGATGAACGGCAGGTTGTTGTCGGCCAACGCCTCCAGCACCAGCTTGACCCCGATGAACCCGAGCACGACGGCCAGGCCGTAGCTCAGGTAGATCAGCCGGTCCAGCAGGCCACCGAGCAGGAAGTAGAGCTGCCGGAGGCCCATCAGCGCGAAGACGTTGGCGGTGAAGACCAGGTACGGCTCCTGGGTGATGCCGAAGATCGCCGGGATCGAGTCCAACGCGAAGATCAGGTCGGTCGTGCCGATCGCGATCATCACGATCAGCATCGGGGTGAACAGCCGCCGCCCGGCCACGTGGGTGGTGAGCTTCGCGCCGTCGTAGTCCTTCGAGATCGGCAGCGCCTTGCGGCTCCACCGGATCAGCACGTTCTCGGAGAACTCGTCCTCGTCCGGCTCACCCTGCCGGGCCAGGTTCACCGCGGTGTAGATCAGGAACGCGCCGAAGATGTAGAAGACCCAGGAGAACTGCGTGATCAGCGCCGCGCCCGCGGCGATGAACCCGCCGCGCATCACCAGCGCCAGCACTATGCCGACGAGCAGCACCTTCTGCTGGTACTGCCGAGGCACACCGAAGCGAGCCATGATGATCACGAAGACGAAGAGGTTGTCCACCGAGAGGCTGTACTCGGTGAGCCAGCCGGTGTAGAACTGGCCGGCCGCGCTGGCTCCGGAGGCCAACCAGACACCCGCGCCGAAGAGCAGTGCGAGACCGACGTAGAAGGCGACCCAGAGGCTCGACTCCCGCACACTCGGCTCGTGCGGGCGTCGACCGATGATCAACAGGTCGACGAGCAGGACCGCAGTCAGTGCGACAAGCGTCCCCGCCCACACCAATCCGGACACGTCCAACGTTCATTCCTCCGGCAGACACGCGGCGTCGGGCACACCGTACGCCCCTGCGGGAGCCGGCGTGCCGCTGTCGCTCACTCTGGTGACTGTCGGAGGTCTCTTCCGCCGTCGCCCCGAACAGGGGCGGCGACCTACGGGGCCGGGTCGGGCACCGTGGTTCCGGCGATCGACCGTGCTGACGACTCCGTTGCGGGGGAATACTCCCCTCCTCGGTGACCATTCTTGCCCACCACGCCCCGTGATCACACCCCGGGCGTCCGGGGGCGCCGGACACCGCCCGACGCGTCACACCGCCTAGGGCTTCCTAGGAGGCTAGTGCACGTCTGGTGCGGCGATCGGGTCGGCGAGCGACCAGCCGGCGGCGAGCAGGTCGTCGCAGGCCCGCACCGCTCGGGCCAACCGATCGGCGTGCGACCCGGCCAACTCCACCACCGGCACCCCGCACCCGGCCAGCTCGGCCCGGAAGCGCTCGGTCATCCAAGCCCGCAGGTGCTCACCGTCGCGCAGCCCGTCATCGGTGAACGGCACGCCCCGGTGATCCGTCAGCAGATACAGCGCCGGCCGACGCGCCGCCGCCCGCACCTCCTCCGACGCGCTGCCCAGGTAGCGCTCCTCCCACACCGCGGTCGCCCGCGCGTCGGTGTCGCAGACCAGCAGCGGCCCACTCGACCGGGCCGCCGCGTCCTCGGCCGCCTGCTGCTCGCGAACCACAGCGCGGAAGTCGTCCCGGTCCCAGGCGACGTCGAAGACTGTCGCCCCCGGCGTGCGTTCCCGCAACCGGGCCAACTTGCGAGCCGTCAACTCCCGGCCGTACTCCGGCACCCAGGACGTGCCGTAGTGCCCGGCGAGCGCCGCCGCCATCGTCGTGGTCCCTGTCGACTCGGCCCCGACCACCACCACCCGCCGGACGAACCACGCCCGCACCGGCGGGCTCAGCCACCGCCAGTGACCCGCCGGGTCCGCGCGCACCGCAGTCCCGGACACCGGCACGGTCCGCCGGTCCGGATCCACCGACACGGGTACGGCGTGGAAGCGGCGCGCCAACTCCGCGCCGTACGTCTCGGAGGAGAAGACCACGTCCACCGACGCGGACCCGACCGCCTCGAGGAACACGGCGCAGTGCGCGTCCCAGACCGTCGGATCGGCGTAGTCCACCGGGTGGTCGTCGTACCGGCCGACGAAACGGACCCACGGTGTGTCCGCGTGCACCTCCCGCAGCCAGTCGAGGCGCAGCGGGAGCGCAATGGACTCCCGACGCGAGGGCGCCACGACGACTGTCACCTCGGCGCAGCGGGCGGCGGCGGCCCGGATCAGCGCGTGGTGCCCGGCGTGCGGTGGATAGAACTTGCCCACCACCATCCCGTGCCCGAACTCCGCGGCGGCCGGACGCGCCGGCCCGCGTGGCGCCGGCGCACGGCCGGATGTCTCGGCGTTCACACGGTGGCCGGGGCCGGGCCGGGCGGGACCGCGGCCGGCCGGGCGGCCCGACGCAGATCGGCGCGCCAGGCCCGCAACCCGAGTACGCACAGGGCGAGGAAGACCAGGTAGAGCACGGCCGTCAGGTGCAGCCCCTTGTACGCGTACAGCGGGATGTAGATCAGGTCGGCGGCGATCCAGAGCCACCAACTCTCCACCCGCTTGCGGGTCTGCCCGTACGTGGCCAGCAGGGACAGCGCCGTTGTCACAGCGTCCGGCAGCGGCACCGTCGAGTCGGTGGCCCGGTCCAGCAGCACCCAGAGCGCGCCGGTGAGCAGCAGCCCGGCGGCGGCCAGCGCCAGCCACTCCCGCCGCCCCGTCCGGCTGACAGTGAGCCGGGTACGCCGCTCGCCCCCGAACAGCCAGTGCCACCAGCCGTAGCAGCCGAGCGCGACGTAGACGACCTGGAGCCCCGCGTCGGCGTACAGCCCGGCTGTCCAGAACAGCACCATGAGCAGCAGCACGTTGGCGATGCCGATCGGCCAGTTGGCGATCTTCTGTCGGGCCACCAACCACACGTTGAGCACACCGGTCACGAACCCCAGCAGCTCCGCCCAGGTGGTGCCCGTACCGGCCACCCGAAACGCGGTGCCGGTGAGCCAATCGATGATCACGACACAGACCCTAGGGGTGTCGCCGACATCGGAACAGACCCCGCGACGCCGACTGCCCGGACAGCCGTGGGAGGCTGTCCGACATGGTGCTTGAGGTCGCGCTGATCGACGTACTACCCGGACACGAGGACGCGTTCGCCGCCGCGTACGCCGAGGGTCACCCGGTGCTCGCCGGGGCGACCGGCTGCCGGTCGGTGCGGATGACCCGAGGAATCGAGTCGCCGACCCGCTTCGTGCTGCTGGTGGAATGGGACTCGGTCGAGGCGCACGAGAAGAACTTCCGGGCCACCGAACGGTTCGACAAGTGGCGGGCGCTGATCGGGCCGCACTTCGCGGGGCCGCCCGTTGTCGAACACTTCCTCGACGTACCGGCCTGAGCCGAGCTGTCGTACCCCACGGTTATCGTGCCGGACGCACGCGCCGGCCGCCGGTCCCGACGGGCTCGGGGGCGCCGGGCCCGGTGGCCGCGCGGCGCGTCACCGTCGGCACCCCTCAACCGTTACTCGCCGACGCGGCGGGCCAGCACGGTGACCGTCTCCTCCGGTGACAGCGCCGCGGCCAGCAGCGCCGCCGTCATCCGCTCGTAGCGGTCCACGTCGAGCACGGTGGCCAACCGGACGTCGGTGGTCAGCGCCTCGAGCATGACGGTGCGCGGGTCCGCCGGGTCGGGAAAGGCGTAGCAGGAATACGGCGTGAGCGGATGCAGCCCGCCACCGGCCGCCCCGCGTGGCAACAGCCGCACCGTGACGTGGGACAGCCCGGTCACCGCGACCAGATGACGCAGCTGTTCACGCCAGACCGCCACCGGCAGGTCACCCGGGTCGCAGACGGCCTCGGCGAGCACGGCCGTGTAGCGCGGCGGGTAGGCCCGCCGAAGCACCTCCTGCCGCAGTGCCCGTGCGCGCACCTCGGCCTCCACATCGACCTCCGGCGTGAGCTGGGCGCCGGCCGCGACCAACACCCGGGCGTACGCGGGCGTCTGGAGCAGCCCCGGCACCACCGACGGCTGGTACTCGACGATGTCGGCGGCACCCGCCTCCAACTCGGCGTAGGTGCGCTGCCGTTCGCTCATCTCGCCCAGCGTCTTCCACCAGCCTCGGCTGGTCGCCGCGTCCCGGGCGATGACGATCAGCGCCTCCCGGGCGGGCGTGGGCACCTTGTAGACATCCAGCAGGTCGAGCACGTCGGCGAGGTCCGGGCGACTCTGACCCAGCTCGATGCGCGACAGCTTCGACGTCGAGGCCCAGCCCAGCCGGTCGCAGACCTGCTCCAGGGTCAGCGACTCGCGCCGACGGAGTTGGCGCAGCTCTGCGCCGAGACGTGCACGTCGAATGACAGGACTTGTTGGCAGCGGCATCCCGGCCTCCCCACCGAGGGAGACTACGCAGGACGATCACCCAGTGCAATAGCTCGCTCGCACACCGCAATCAGGGCATTCGCCGCCGCAGGCCGGCCGGGCCAGCCCGAGCACACTATTTCCGCAGGTCAATGCGGTCCAGAGCCGCTGAGGCTGATCCCGGCGGGCCACCCGTCCCGGGTCGGCGTGGCCGGGCTCAGGGTCGGTAGGTGCCGAAGGACCAGACGTTGCCGGCCAGATCGCGGGCTGCGTAGTCCCGGGAGCCGTAGTCGGTGTCGAACGGCTCGCGGATGATCTCGGCGCCGGCGGCGCGGGCCTGGGCGCAGTGGGCGTCGACGTCCGGCACCGCCACGTAGACCGACCAGTCGTCGTCGGCCGGCCGGGGCCGGGCGTCGGCCCGCCCACCGAGCATGATCATGCCGGTGTCGAGGACCAGCTCGGCGTGCGCGACGGTACCGTCCGGCGCCTCGTGCACGGCATGCACCCGGAAGCCGAAGGCGGCACCGAGCCAGTCGATCGCGGCGCGCGGATCGGGATAGCGGAAGATCGGATAGATGGTTCGCATGACCCATTCTGTGCGCGGCGGCGCGGATCCGGATTGGACGAATGTGACCTCGGCGGGTCACCGACCCGGCTCCGGCCGGCTCGGCGGGTCAACGACCCGGCTCCGGCCGGCCGGCCGTCGTCAGCGGCCGGCGAGCAGCGCGGCCGGCGTGGCCCCCGCGAACTCGTGGAAGTCCCGGATCAGGTGGGACTGGTCGTAGTAGCCGCAGCCCGCAGCCACGGCGGCCCAGTCGACTCCCCGCCCGGCCCCGCCGGCCTGGCTCGACGCGGCGTGGGCCTGCTGAAAACGCAGCAGCCGGGCCGCCATCTTGGGCGGCAGCCCGACCTCCCGCCGGAACCGGGACGCGAGGTGCCGGCGGCTCCAGCCCAACTCGTCGGCGAGCACACCGACGCTCCCCCGCCCACCGCTGGCGGTCAGCCACCGCCACGCCCAGTCGAGCCGTGGGTCCACCGGCGGGGACGCCGCCAGCCGGGCGGCGAGCACCCGGTCGAGCAGGTCGAACCGTTCCGGCCAGCCGGGGGCCTCGGCGAGCCGGCCGCGCAGCCGATCCAGCCAACGGCCCGGGAGCTGCCCGACGCCGACGGCCCGATTGGTCAGCTCACTCAGGGGCAGACCGAGGAGCCGGCGGGCGGTCAGCGGGGCGAGCACCAACTCGACGCCCTCCCCCACACCCACGGTGCGCGTGGTGCACCAACTGTCGAAGGTGCCGGCCACGAACGAGTCGACGGCGGTGACGCCACGCTGCGCGCTGCGCGGATCGGTCACGTCCAGCGGAGCGCCCCAGCCCAGGATCAGCACCACGAAGACGCCCGCCGACTCCCGGCGGACCAGTGGCACGTCCGCCCGTTCCCGATAGCCCACGTACCTGTCGACGAACGGACGCAGGCTGGCGTCGGGCAGCCCGAGGACCATTTCGCCGATCGGCGCCACCGCCGTCAACAGTGCCCGCCCTTCGCGTGCCCCGGTCGGCCGGGCCCGAGCGGTGCGCTGGGCGGGGCCGACCGGGTGGCCGTCACTTCACGCCGGCGGCGTCCATGCCGCGCAGCTCCTTCTTCAGGTCGGAGACCTCGTCGCGGATCCGGGCCGCCAACTCGAACTGGAGCTCGCGGGCGGCGGCCAACATCTGGTCGTTGAGCTCCTGGATGAGCTGGGCGAGGTCGGCGCGGGCCATCCCCTCCCGTGAGGTGGTGGTCGCGGCGGACCGGCTCCGGCTGCGGGTCTCCTTGACCGGCGCCTTGCCTCGGGAAAGCTGACGCACCGCGCCGCCGACCCGGGAGTTCTCGGTGTCCTCCGCCTCGCGGTAGATGTCGTCGAGGATGTCGTGGATCTTCTTACGCAGCGGCTCCGGGCTGATGCCGTTCGCCTCGTTGTGCGCGATCTGCTTGGCCCGACGCCGATCGGTCTCGTCGATCGCCGCCGCCATCGACGGGGTTATCTTGTCGGCGTACATGTGCACCTGACCGGAGACGTTACGGGCGGCCCGCCCGATGGTCTGGATCAGCGACCGGCCGCTGCGCAGGAAGCCCTCCTTGTCGGCGTCGAGGATCGCCACCAGCGACACCTCGGGCAGGTCCAGACCTTCCCGGAGCAGGTTGATGCCGACGAGCACGTCGTAGTCGCCCTTGCGCAGCTCACGCAGCAGCTCCACCCGGCGCAACGTGTCGACCTCCGAGTGCAGGTAGCGCACCCGGATGCCGTTCTCCAGGAGGTAGTCGGACAGGTCCTCGGCCATCTTCTTGGTCAGTGTGGTGACCAGTACCCGCTCGTCCCGGTCGGTCCGCAGCTTGATCTCGTGCATCAGGTCGTCGATCTGACCCTTGGTCGGCTTGATCACGACCTCCGGGTCGACCAGCCCGGTGGGGCGGATCACCTGCTCGACGAACTCGCCCTGAGCCTGGTCCATCTCCCACGTGCCGGGGGTCGCGGAGAGGTAGACCATCTGGCCGACCCGCTCCAGGAACTCGTCGAAGCGCAGCGGCCGGTTGTCGGCCGCGCTGGGCAGCCGGAAGCCGTGGTCGATGAGCATCCGCTTGCGGGACGCGTCGCCCTCGTACATGCCGCCGATCTGCGGGATGGTCACGTGCGACTCGTCGACCACAGTGAGGAAGTCGTCGGGGAAGTAGTCGAGCAGGGCGTGCGGCGGGCTGCCGGGCAGCCGCCCGTCCATGTGCATCGAGTAGTTCTCGATGCCGGAGCAGAAGCCCACCTGCCGCATCATCTCGATGTCGTAGGTGGTGCGCATCCGCAGCCGCTGCGCCTCCAGCAGCTTGCCCTGCCGCTCCAGCTCGGCGAGACGCTCGGCCAGCTCCACCTCGATGTCACGGATCGCCCGTTCCATCCGCTCCGGACCGGCCGCGTAGTGGGTGGCCGGGAAGATCACCAGCTGGTCGACCTCGCGGACCACGTCACCGGTCAACGGGTTGAGGTAGTAGAGCTTCTCCACCTCGTCACCGAACAGCTCGATCCGGATCGCCAGCTCCTCGTACGCCGGGATGATCTCCAGCGTGTCGCCGCGGACCCGGAAGGTGCCCCGCTGGAAGGCCATGTCGTTGCGGGTGTACTGGATGTCGACCAGCCGGCGCAGCAACTGGTCGCGGTCGAGCTCCTGCCCGACCTGCATCTTCACCGCCCGGTTGAGGTACTCCTCCGGGGTGCCCAGGCCGTAGATGGCCGAGACGGTGGCCACCACGATCACGTCGCGGCGGGTGAGCAGCGACATCGTCGCCGAGTGCCGCAGCCGCTCCACCTCCTCGTTGATCGAGGAGTCCTTCTCGATGTACGTGTCGGTCTGCGGGATGTACGCCTCGGGCTGGTAGTAGTCGTAGTACGAGACGAAGTATTCGACGGCGTTGTGCGGCAGCAGCTCGCTGAACTCCTTGGCCAACTGCGCGCAGAGCGTCTTGTTCGGGGCGAGCACCAGGGTGGGGCGTTGCAGCCGCTCGATCAGCCACGCGGTGGTGGCGCTCTTGCCGGTGCCGGTCGCGCCGAGCAGCACCGTGTTGCGGTCGCCGCGTCGCACCCGACGCTCAAGCTCATCGATGGCCGCCGGTTGGTCGCCGGCCGGCTGAAAGTCACTGACGACCTGGAAGCGGCTGTCCAGCCGGGGAATGTCGAGCGCCATGCCGTCAACGGTACGCCGGAGGTCCGACAGGAACGGCCGTCACGCCAGGTACGTGATCGGCTTCAATATTCCCATTGTGTGCCCCATGTCACCGGGACTACCCTCTTCATGTAGGCCGCTCGCGGCGGCCGACCGGGCCGGTGGCCAGGCCAACATCACGGCCGGTCGCCCCCGGCACTGCGGTCGCAGCACCCGGCTCGTCCGGCGTGCGCACCCGTGTGGTCGCGCTCGAGGCGCAGACCGGCCGCCGCGAGCGCCCCTGCTCGTCACCCCGGTGCCTCCCCGCCCGTTTCATCTCCGTGGACACCTCTCCGACCCCGGCGCCCGACGCCGCCCGCACCGCGACGCCCCGACCGGAGGCCGGCAGCCCCGGCAGTGGCCCGGCCAACGGCAGCGGGCGGCACCGCACCGGCTCGGCCGTTGGCGCCTCGGCGTCCGGCCGAACCAACGACATCAAGAACACGTCCAAGGCCGGCCGAACCAACGACACCAAGAACACGTCCACGGCCGGCCGAACCAACGACACCGGGAACACGTCCACAGCCGGCCGGTCCGCCGGCGGCGCGCGGCGAGCCACCGCCGGCCGCAAGACCGCCGAAACGCGGCGGGCCGCCGCCGAGCGAAGCCTCGCGGAGAACCGCGACACCACAGGACGCGACGACACCCCGGACACCGTCGACACCATCGACACCGCCGGGCCGCCCAGGGCCGGCCGTCGTCGACGTACGGTGCTGCTGTTGCTCGGTCTGACGGCGGTGACGTCCGCGACGGCGCTGGTGCTCGGGCTGTTGAGCTGGGCGCCCGACCCGCCCGAGCCGGCCCGGCCGCTGACAGTGACGGAAGGCGAGCGGCTGGCCGCCGTGCGGGTCACCAACCTGCGGGACCTGCGCGCCGGCGTACGGGTCACGGCCGGCACCGACGCCGCCCGAATCGAACTGGTGGGCTGGGTGGACTGGTCCCGGTCACTGCTCTACCTCGACGTGGGCGGGCCGGGAGCGGGCGCCGAGCGCGGGCTGTTGCAGAAGAGCGGTCCGGTGCTGGTGATCCGGCCCGATCCGGCGGCGGTGCCGACTCCCGCCTCCCCACCACTGATGCCCCCGGCGGACCGGTGGCGGCTGCACCGACTGGCACCCGGGGCGCACCTGGCACCGGTGCTCGACCTGCTCCTCGATCTTGCCGCCGACCGGCCGGACACCACGACCCGGACGGCGCCGTCCGACGCGGCGCGCTGGATCGCCCGGGAGACAGTGCCGGCCGGCCCACTGGACGTCATACAGGCACCACTGCCCACCGGCGCGCCGGCCGCCAGCACGGCCATCGGCACACCCAGCGCCGCGACGCCCGCCCCGGACGGGCAGACCCGGTACTGGCTCGATCAGGACGCCCGGCTGCACAAGCTGGTGACCCGGCTGCCCGGCGCGGGTCCGGTCACGATGATCTTCAACCGCGCGGACCGGCCGACACTACGGCCGGTGGACGCGCTCGGCGGCCGCCCCGGTCTCCCCCGCGCGCTGACCGACGCCGAGCAACGTCGGCTCGACCGGCTGCCGGCCCGGCTCCGCGCCCACGGCGGTGCCACAGTGACGCTGACCGCGCCGGTGGGCACGGACACGAACCTGCGGGGCGCCGGCTGGTTGAGCTGGACGGCGGGCACCGCGTACCTCGCGGTCGCCGACCTGGGCGTACCGGATCGCCGGACCCTGCTGCGCCGCGACGCCGCCGGTCTGGCCCGGGCGGACCTGCCGGCGGCCGATGCCGGTGGCGGCACCGCGGAGGCGCCGGCCCGGCCGCCGCTGCCGCCCCCGGCCGGGGGATGGCGGGTCTCCCGGTCCGCCCGAGACGACCTGAGTGTGCTGGTCGACGCCGCAATCGCCGCCGGGTCGGTCGGACAGCGCGGCGCGGCCGTGCGGGTACGCGAGGACGTTGCCGCCGGACGCGCCGTGGACGTCATCGAGTCGGGTCCGGCCGACGCGCGGCTGCGTTACTGGCTCGACCGGGACGGGTCTCTGCGCCGGCTCGAGTTGCGGACCGACGGCGGCGCGTGGGCACACCTGGATCTCTGGCCCGCCGTCGTGCCCCGACTGGCTGCCAACCCTCGGCCGCCCTCCCCTCGGTCTCCGACCCCTCGGCCGGGTGCCCGCTGATGCCTCAGGGGTGCCAGCCGGTCTGCGCGGCCCACTGCTCGGCCCGCAGGTACTCCTCGTCGAACCACGGGTTGCGGGCCGTGCCGGAATCGCCGGCCTCCGGTGCCGCGTCGACCAGATCCCGCTTGAGCAGCAGGTACGTGGCCCGCTGATCCGGATCGGCACGCAGGTGATCACGCATCAGCAACGCGTACCGCCAACCTGGTGAATCGGCCACCCGCACGTGCAGACGAACCGGGCGGGCCGGGTCCGCACTGCCGTGCAGCCGCTTCTCCCACCGGCCCCGGCCGGCCGGGCGCGGGTCGTCCCACCAGTGCCCCGGCACCCGCGGAAACCCGGCGCTCGCCAGCCGATCGGCCAACGGCCCGTCGGCGTCGGCGAGGCTGGCGACCGCCACCTGCACGTCGATGACGTTCTGGGCGGCCAGGCCGGGCACCGCCGTCGAACCAATGTGATCGATCCGGAGGGCATCCGAGCCGAGCGCGTGCTGGATCCGGGCGGCCAGCCGCGCGTACTGCTGCGGCCAGCTCGCGTCTGCCCCGGCCCGCTCGGCCGCGTCCGGCGGGACCACCCGCCGCTGGCGCAGGTTGTCCTCGTAGGGCACCAGCCGCTGCTGCCAGAGCCTGTCGACGGCGTCGTGCAGCGCCGTCAGGCTCCCGTCGTTGGTCAGCACCACGTCCGCGGCCGCCCGGCGGCGGGCGTCGTCGGCCTGCGCGGCGATCCTCCGCTCGGCCTCCGCACGACCCATCCCCCGGTCGCGCGCCAGCCGCTCCAGTCGGATCGACACGGCCGTCTGCACCACGACCACCAGGTGGTACGTCGGCGCGAGACCCACCTCGACCAGCAGCGGTACGTCGTTGACGACTATCGCTTCGGGTGCCGCCGCGGCGGTCAGCTCCGCTGTGCGGGCCCGGACCCGGGGGTGGGTGATCGCCTCCAGCCGACGGCGGGCGGCCTCGTCGGCGAACACTACAGCTCCCAGTGCGGCACGGTCCAGTGCCCCGTTGGCGTCCACCACCGCGTCGGAGAAGGCGGCGACGATCTCGGCCAGCCCGTCCGTCCCCGGTGCCACCACCTCCCGGGCCACCCGGTCGGCGTCGATCAGCACCGCGCCCCGCTCGACGAGCCGCGCGGCCACCGCGCTCTTGCCTGACCCGATCCCGCCGGTCAACCCCACCTTCAGCACCCGAACAGTCAACCGGATCGACAAGCCCGCCGCCAAACCCATCTCCGGCCTGGCGACCTCCCAACCACCTCCGCCCCGCTCGCGTCCCGGTGTCCCGGTGCCCCGCGCCCCGCGCCCCGCGCCCCGCGCCCCGCGCCCCGCGCCCCGCGCCCCGCGCCCCGCGCCCCGCGCCAAGATCGTGCTCGAACCAGGATGTAGTGGCCACGAAACACCGGGAAGCCACTACAACCAGGATGTTGCGCGATCTTGCCGCGCAAGGCACGGCGCGGCGGGATGCAAGCGGGGGCGAGTGCGGGCGGGAGCCCGGGGGCGGGTGCCGGCGGCAGCCCGGGAGCCGATGCGGGCGACAGCCCGGGAGCGAGAGCGGGCGGCAGCCGGGAGCGGACGGCAGCCCGGGAGCCGGTGCGGACGGCAGCCCGGGGGCGGGAGCGGGCGGCGGCGGGGCGAGCGGGAAGACGCCCGGTGGGGTGGGAGCGGGCGGCAGGGGCGGGTGGGGCCACACAGCTTTGGTACGGAGTATGTGTCGCTGGCCCATGTGCCGGGGGGCACACAGCTCGTAACTTCTTGCGCCATGACGGCAGAACCCGTGGTGGTCCCCCACGTCGTACAGGTCGACCTTTCCGGTCGGACCGCCCTGGTGACCGGGGGCGGCGGCGGCATCGGGCGGGCGTGTGCCCTGCGGCTGGGCGCGGCCGGCGCCAAGGTGCTCGTGGTGGACCAGAACCTGGAGGCGGCCAAGGCGGTGGCCGCCGAGGCCGGTGGGCGGGCCGAGGGTGTGGACCTGTCCGACGTCGCGGCGGTGGATTCGCTCGACGTGGACGTGGACATCGTGGTGAACAACGCCGGGCTCCAGCACGTAGCACCGTTGCAGGACTTTCCCGTTGAGCGTTTCGAGTACATCCAGCGGGTGATGGTGGAGGCGCCGTTCCTGCTGATCCGCCGGGCGCTGCCGCACATGTACGCCCGGGGCTGGGGGCGGATCGTCAACATCTCGTCGGTGCACGGGTTGCGTGCCTCGCCGTACAAGGCGGCGTACGTCTCGGCCAAGCACGCCCTGGAGGGGCTGTCGAAGGTGGTCGCGTTGGAGGGCGCCGCGCACGGTGTCACCGCCAACTGCATCAACCCGGCGTACGTGCGTACCGCGCTGGTGGAGAGCCAGATCGCCGACCAGGCGGCCAGTCACGGTATCGACGAGGCCGAGGTGATCGAGAAGATCATGCTGGCCCGGGCCGCGATCAAGCGGTTGATCGAGCCGGAGGAGGTGGCCGAGCTGCTGGCGTACCTCTGCTCGCCGCCGGCGGCGTTCATCACCGGGGCGTCGATAGCCCTCGACGGGGGCTGGACGGCCAACTAGTGGGGCTGAGCACAATGTCGACCATGTCTTCGCCGGTGGAGTTCCTTGAGTTGCTCGCCCGAGAGGCAGCGGCGGTCGAGTTCGAGGGACCGCTGGTGGCCGCGCGGGCCGCCGGGCTGCCACCGGACCGGCTGGCCGAGCTGGAGCAGGCCAAGTCGGTGGCGTTGCGGGTCCGCGCGCTGCTGGAGCGTCGCCGCCGCCGGGAGAGCGAGCTGTCCGGCCTGTACGACACCGTCAGCGACCTGGCCGGGCTGCGCGATCTGGACGACGTGTTGCGGGCGATCGTGCACCGGGCCCGTCATCTGCTCGGCGCTGACGTGGCGTACATGACGCTCAACGACGACGAACGTGGCGACACCTACATGCGGGTGACCGACGGGTCGGTGTCGGCCCGTTTCCAGCGGCTGCGCCTGCCGATGGGCGCTGGTCTCGGTGGCCTGGTGGCCCAGTCCGGCGCCCCGTACGTCACCGCCAACTACGGCGAGGACGCCCGCTTCCACCACACCGGCGAGATCGACGCCGGGGTGGGCGAGGAGGGTCTGGTGGCGATCCTGGGGGTGCCGCTGCGGCTCGGTTCGACCTCGATCGGTGTGCTCTACGCGGCCAACCGTTCGGCGCGACCGTTCGTCCGGGAGGAGGTGGCGCTGCTGGTGTCGCTGGCCGCGCACGCCGCGGTGGCGATCGACACCGCCCGGCTGCTGACCGAGACCCGTTCGGCGTTGGCCGAGTTGTCGGCGGCGAACACCACCATCCGGGCGCACAGCAGCTCGGTGGAGCGGGCTGCGGCGGCACACGACCGGATGACAGCGCTGGTGCTGCGCGGCGGCGGCGTGGAGGACGTGGCGGCTGCGGTGACCGAGGTGTTGGGCGGCGCGCTGCTGGCGCTGGACGCCGAGGGCCGCCTGCTGGCCCGGGTGGGTGAGATCGAGGAGCCGGACCGCGCGGACATCGTCGAGGCGGTGGCCGCGTCGCGGACCGAGGGGCGCAGCGTACGCCGGGGTCCCCTCTGGTACGCGGCGGTGGTGGCGGGCGCGGAGAACCTGGGCGCTCTGGTGCTCCGCCCGGACGACGAGTTGGTCGACGCCGACCAGCGCATCCTGGAGCGGGCGGCGTTGGTGACCGCGCTGCTGCTGCTGTTCCGCCGGACTGTCGCTGAGGCGGAGGGGCGGGTGCGTGGCGAGTTGCTGGACGACCTGATCGCCCGCCCGCTGCGTGACACCGACGCGCTGCGCAGTCGGGCCCGTCGGCTCGGGGTGGACCTGGACGCGCCGCACGTGCTGGTGGCGGTGGGCGACGACGCGATCGCCGCTACCGGCTCGGCTCGGCAGCGGGTGCTCTCCTGGGCCACCACGTACGCCTCGGCGCGCGGCGGGCTGGCCGCGGCGCGCGACGGCCGGGTGGTGCTGATGCTGCCGGGGTTGGACGCGGGCGGCAGCGCCCGCGCGGTGGCCCGGGACCTGTCCCGGGTGACCGGTCGACCGGTGACCGCCGGGGCGAGTGGCCCGTCGGACACGCCGGGGGCGCTGGCCGGGACGTTCCAGGAGGCGGACCGGTGCCTGACGGCGCTGGGTGCGTTGGGCCGCGCCGGGCAGGGCGCGAGCACAGTGGAGTTGGGCTTCGTCGGGTTGTTGCTGGGCACTGTCGGTGACCGGGGTGAGAAGGACGTGACCGAGTTTCTCGGCGCGACAGTCGGGCCGGTGCTCGACTACGACGCCCGGCGCGGCACGGCTCTGGTGAAGACGCTGGAGGCGTACTTCGGGGTGGGCGGCAGCCTGGCCCGGGCCGCCGAGCAACTGCATGTGCACGTCAACACTGTGACGCAGCGGTTGGAGCGGGTCGGGCAGTTGCTCGGCGTCGACTGGCAGCGGCCCGAGCGGGCGTTGGAGGTGCAGCTCGCGCTGCGCCTGCACCGACTGCGCACGCCGGCCGGCTGACCGGGGCCGGCCGGCGGCACGAACGCCGCCGGCCGACACCGGCGGGTACGAACCCCGCCGGCCGAGCCCCCCGGACCGGCACAGGAGCCGCTGACCGAGTGCCAGCCAGGCACTGACGCCGCCGCCCGAGCGCTCGGCGTCAGCGGGCCCGGATGCCCTCCAGCACGGCGTCGACGACCCGTTCGGGCAGGGCCTGCTCGTCCAGGTCCGGGTTCCACTGGAGCACCCGCTGGATCAGCATCGGCCCGGTGAGCAGCGCCATTGTCACCTCGACGTCGATGTCGGCGCGCAGCACCCCTTCGTCGATGCCGCGCCGCAGCACCTCGCGCATCAGCTGCCGCCGAGGCGAGATGATGTTCTGGTAGAGCTGGAACTGGTCGGCGCTGCGGTTCACCGCGGGCGCCAGGCAGGGCATGATCTTGGCCGCTCGCGGGTCGACGTTCTTGCCGATCGCGCCGACCAGGAGCACCAGGTCGTCGCGGACGGAGTGGCCCGCCGGCTGGGCCAGGACGCCCTTGAGGCGGCGCAACGCGTCCAGCAGCAACGCGTCCTTGCCCGCCCAGCGGCGGTAGATGGTGGCCTTGCCGACCCCGGCGCGGGTGGCGATCGCCTCGATCGAGAGCGCCTCGATGGTGCTGCCCTCGGCGAGCAGGTCGAGGGTGGCCTCGATGATCGCCTCGTCGGCGCGGATGCTCCGCGGTCGACCGGGCGACCGCGGAGCATCAGCAGTGGACGTCATGTCCGTCATTCTCCCCGAACCTATGCCGTACCGGCCAGCTCAGGCTCGGCGACCGGCGCCGCCGGGGCGACGCTGGTCTCCTCCTTGCCCGGCATCCAGCGCAGCACCACGATGATCCCGAGTGCGGCGATCACCGCGGAGAGCCCGGCCGCCCAGTGCATGGCGGTGACGAAGGCGTCGTTGGCCGCCGAGATCAGCCCTGGCGCCGCCGGGCCGAGCTGACCCGCCGCCGCGTACGCACCGGAGATCGACTCGTTGGCCGCGTCCTGGGCCTGCGTGGGCAGACCGGTCAGCGCGTCACCGATGTCGCTGCGGTAGACAGCGGAGAGCACCGAGCCGAGGACTGCCACGCCGAGCGCGCCGGCCACCTGGCGGATGGTGTTGCTGACCGCGGAGCCCACTCCGGCCTTCTCCCGGGGCAGCGCCGACATGATCGACTCGGTGGCCGGAGGCATGATGTTGGCCATCCCGGCGCCCTGGATGAGGAAGACGAGCAGCACGATCCAGATCGGGGTGGAAGCGCCGATGAAGACGAACGCGCCGAGTGACACCACTGTCAGCGCCAACCCGACGGTGGCGACGGCCTTACCGCCGTAGCGACGGACCATCGCGGCGCTGCGCGGCGCGAAGACCAGTTGGGCGCCGGCGAAGGGCAGGAAGAGCAGACCGGTCTGCAACGGGCTGTAGTCGCGCACGAGTTGCAGGTAGAACGAGCCGAAGAACATCGAGCCCATCGCGGCGAAGAAGACCAGGCCGACGATGGCGACCGGCGCGGCGAACCGGGGCACCTTGAACAGTCGGACGTCCAGCGACGGGTGGTCGCTGCGCCGCTCGTGCTGGACGAACCACGCCAGCACCGCGATGCCGACCAGGATCGAGCCCCAGGCCAGCGGGCGGCCGAAGCCGTGCTCGCCGCCGTCGATGATGCCGTACGAGAGGGCGACCAGGCCGACCACGGAGAGCAGCACGCCGAGCACGTCGATCCGGCCGGGCCGCGGGTCACGCGACTCGGGGACCAGCAGCGCCACCAGAACCACCCCGGCGACGACAACCGGCACGTTGATCAGGAAGACCGAGCCCCACCAGAAGTGCTCCAGCAGCGCGCCGCCGAGGATCGGGCCGATCGCCACGGCGAGACCGACAGCGCCGGCCCAGACTCCGATGGCCCGACCACGCTCGCGCGGGTCGAAGACGTTGGAGATGATCGACAAGGTAACCGGCATGATGGCCGCGCCGCCGACCCCCATCAGGGCGCGGGCCGCGATGAGCTGTCCGGGGCTCTGGGCGTACGCGGAGAGCAGCGACGCCAGGCCGAACAGCACCAGACCGATCATCAGGAAGCGCTTGCGGCCGGCGCGGTCACCGAGCACCCCGAAGGTGAACAGCAGCCCGGCGAAGACGAGCGTGTAGGAGTTGATGGACCACTCCAGCTCGCCCTGGCTGGCGCCGAGACCGTGCACCGGGTCGGCCAGGGTGCGCAGGGCGACGTTGAGGATCGTGTTGTCGAGGACGACCACGAGGAGGCTGATCACCAGCACCCCCAGGATCGCCCACCGCCTCGGGTGTCCGGTGTTGTTGTGCAGCTCCATGCCTGGCTTTCCCCCCACGCTGATCACCCGCGACGAAATACGATACGGGTCAGACTCGTAACGCGGGTCAGCCTACGACGCGTATTAACGATACGGCACCGATCCGTATCGTATGTGGTGGGCATCACGCCCGGACGTGATCGCCAGGCAGGCGTCGACGGCCTCGGTCAACGTGCCGAGACGGACCGCCGGACCGCCGAGCGGCTCGATCCAGCCCGGCCCCGCGCCGTACACCCGAAGGAGCGGAAAGTCCCGGGCGAAGCGCACCAGGCGGTACGCGCGGCCGGTGAGCGGCGTCTGCGACCAGAGCACGACGGTGCGCGGGCGGGCCCGGTGCACCGCGCTGGTGAGCGCGGACCAGGGCAGCGCGGGGCCGAGGTTCAGACAGCCGCGGCCCTGCTCGCGCAGCGCGGCGGCGAGCGCCAGCAGACCCAGGCTGTGCGCCTCCTTCTCCGCGCCGGCCAGCAGCACCCCGCCGGTGGGCAGTGAACGGCCCGGCTCCCGGCGGTACGCGTCCAACCCGACCCGGACGCCCTCGAAGAGGGAATGCTCGATGACGATCTCGGCGGCGGTGCGCCCGGACAGCCGGGCCAGCAGCGGACGGCAGACCTGCTCCCAGAGCGCCGGCACGCCCCACGCCTCGACCAGGTCCAGCACCAGCGTCGCGACGCCGTTGGCGTCCAGGTCCTCGGCCGCCAGCGACACCTGCTTGTGCGCGATCTCCACGGCCTCCGCCGGCATCGGATCGGTCAGCACCAGACGTACCCCCGGGTAGACGTTCTCTACCCGGGGGTTCGCTCGGAGGGCGCGTGGCGGATGCGCCGTCGGGTGAATTTTCAGCGGCGGCGGGCCGCCAGCCGGTGGGCCAGCGCGGGACGCCGCCCCGGATGCCGCGCCGGAACAGCACCACGACGAGGACGAAGATGCCACCGGTCACCGGGCCGATCATCGCGTGGACGAGACCTACGGCGGGCCACCGGATTCGAACCATGTCGATGGGACCCAGTTTCGACCCGCGGTTGACGTGCGTGAACTCCACTCCCCCGCGCCGTCGACTTGACCGGACCCCCTAGGTTGATGATCCACACAGCCCATCGGAAGGTCCCCACCCCATGCCCGTCGGCTTCACCATGGCGATCGTCTTCGCCGTCGCCCTCGCGGTCAGCGCCGTCGTCGCACTCGTCGCCCCCGCACGGTCGTTCAAGCGGATGGCCGCCCTCGCGGCGCTCGGCTTCCTCGCCCTCACGCTTCTGGTCGGCATCGCCTCCAGCGCCCACTCGGTGCCCATCCGCTCGGTCGGCATCGTCACCAGCTTCGGCAAGCCCACCGGCGAGGTGACCGGCTCGGGCCTGAAGTGGGTGGCGCCCTGGCAGAAGGTCGGCGAGTGGGACGCGGGCCGCCAGAAGTACGACCACATCGGCGGCGACAACTGCGTACGAGTGCGAACCGGCACCCTCGCCGACGCCTGCGTCGAGGTGCTCGTCGAATGGCAGGTCAAGCCGGAGAACGCGCCGAAGCAGTTCATGGACTACAAGGGCGACTTCGGCAGCTTCCGGGGTCAGCGGGTCGGTGTGCAGCTCGACAGCGCGGTCAACGACGCCTTCGCCGCGTACAACCCGCTGGAGAAGATCGACGCCAAGACCGGCGACCTCAACGTCGACCTGAAGCCGTTCGCCGCGAACATCAAGACCAGCGCGGAGACCCGCCTCACCACCGACGTGGACATCCTCTCGGTGACCATCACCCGGGTGAACCACGACGACAAGACCGAGGGCAACATCAAGGCGTTCCAGGACAAGCTGGCGCAGACCCGCAACCTGGAGCAGGACCGCAAGAACGCCGAGATCTCCAAGCAGATCACCGAGACCAACGCGACAGTCGACAAGGTGACCCGTTGCCTGGAGATCGCGGAGAAGAACGGCGCGAACCCGGGACTCTGCATCAACCCGGGCATCGTCACCGGTAAGTGACAACGAGCCGGCCCACCCACTACGGGTGGGCCGGTTCGCGCGTCACGGCCCGCCTGGCCGGTGTGCGCCGACATCGGTGCGGCCGGGGCGGCACGCCGAGCAGCGCACCGACCGCCACCGCACGGCGGGTCGATCGCGCCGACTAGGCGAAGCTGAACAGCGGCGGGAACACGAGGACCACGATCCAGGCCCACGCGGCGTACACCGGCAGGTAACCGGTCTGCCACCGTTCCAGCGCCGCGAACGGGGTGCGCCGACGGATGAAGGACAGCAGCAGCCACGCCGACCAGGCGAGGTTGACCAGGAGGATCACGTTCTCGCCGAGCGCCGCCGCCCGGTTCGGCGTACCGCCGTACTCGTCGGTGATGCGCCCGGTGATCTCCAGCAGCACCAGCACGTCGATGGCCAACGCACTGACCACGAGCGCGAGTTGGAGTTTGTCGAACGGGCCGGGCAGGGCCAGCGGGTCACGGGCCGAGAGTGAGTAGAGCAGCAGCCCCAGCACCACGACCAGCAGGAGGTCGAAGAGGAGCAGCGCCTCCCGCTCGACGTCGATGCCGTGGCTGGTCCAGACGACAGCGACCAGGAAGGCGAGCAGGGCGGCAGTGAAGAGCGGTGTGAACAGCCTGGTGAGGACCGGCGCGATGTTCTCGACGACACTCTGCTTGGCCTCGACGAGCCACCCGGCCACCACTACCGCGGCCGCGGCGCCACCGGGCAGCAGCCACTGCGAGATGAACGCCTCCGGGACGATCCCGATGGCAGCGAAGGTGTTGAACAGGAACGCGGCGAGCACACCGCCGCCGAGGGCCATCAGCACCAGGTAGATGAACCACTCGCCGGTGAACCGGATGAAGTCCATGCGTCGACGGGAGGAGCGCCAGTCGTCGGCGACATAGGCCAGGCCGACCACCAACCACAGGGCGATGGGCAGATGGATGCTGGTGACGACCACTGACTGCGAGTCGTCCGCCAGGGGGTAGGCGTTGGCCGCCACGGCGCCGAGGACGAAGAGCGCCGCCAGTGCCGCGATCACCGTCCGTCGGGCTCCCCGACGCCAGGCCAGGTACGCCGCCAGCCAGGGCAGCGCGAACAGTGTGAAGTTGCGCGCGTAGAACGAGCCGTCGTCGGCGAAGCTCAGCCCGAACAACGCCGGCACCTTCACGGACACCACGGCACCCGCCGCACAGCCGAGCATGACCCACAGGTCCCGGCGGGAGCGAGCGCCGCCGACCGGGCTGCCGGAGTCGCCGGTCAGCACCAACTGCTTCCACAACCGTTCGGAATGTTCCCGGGCGAACTCGCGGGAGAGGTCGTCGAGGCTGCCCATCCGTTTCACGGCGACCAGGAACGCCTCGTCCGGGCTCAGGCCGGCGGCGACGAGTTCGTCGACGGAACCACGAAGGTGGTCTTCCAGCTCGTCGGCGTCCACAGGTTGCATCTCCCGGCGACGCAGCACGTACTGACGCCACTGCTCGAACTGCGCTTCCAATCCCTGCGGCCCCTCGTGCGCCGTCATGCGAGGCCCTCCAACGGGCGCACCGTCTGCGGCGCGCGGTCGTGCCAGATCTCCTTGAGCGCGCCCACCACTGTGTCCCACTGCCGGCGCTGCTCGGCCAGCTCGGCCAGGCCCCGGTCGGTGATGCGGTAGTACTTGCGCTTCCGCTCACCGGCGACCGCGTGCCAGCTCGACTCCAGGTGACCGAGGCGCTCAAGCCGGTGCAGCAACGGGTAGAGCAGCCCTTCGGTCCAGTCCAGCTCACCCCCGGACAGCTCGTTGATCCGCCTGAGGATGGCGTAGCCGTAGCTCTCGCCCTCGGCCAGGATGCCGAGCACCATCGGCGTCGCCGAGGCGGCGACCAGATCCTTGGCGACCTTCACGGAACCTCCCACCCCTAAACCTAGAAGTACGATGCATAGTACCGCTAGGTATGACTCCCGGCGCAACGGCCGGGAGCGAGACGCCGGCCGAATCGCCGTCACGGGCAACTGTGGTGCCGCGATCGGGCAATTCCGGGTTAGCCTTGGCGCATATGGCTACCTTTCGCAGCGCCTCAGTGCTCCTTTCCTCAGACGGCACCAGGACCCCCGGCACCGCCGCGCTCTTCGCCGAGCCGGCCCGTAGAGGCGGAATTCCGCCGTGGGCGGGCGACTTCCGGCCCGCCAACAGCGCCGGCAACGGCCCCAAGAACGCGGTAGGAAAGACCTTCACCCTGGAGTTGCCGGACGGCAGCACCGGCAAGGTAGTGGTGCAGGGTCTCAAGAGCGGCAAGGGCGGCGTCGTGCTGGCGCTGATGGGCGAGGACGCCCCACCCTTCTGACCAGTCGCCCGGCTCTCGTCGCCCGGGTGCCCAGGGTTGACCCTTCCCGGGTCGGCCCGGGGCACCCGACGCTGCGAGCACGGCTGTGACCAGCGTCAGTCCAGGGTGACCACCCAGCGGGCGCCCTCGCCCCGGGCCAACCGGTCGAACGCCGCCGGCGCCTCGTCCAACGGAACCGTCCCGCTGACCAGCACACCCAGATCCAGTGCGCCGTCGGCCAGCTCGGCGGCCAGCACCGGCACCTCCCGGTCCGGATCGGACGAGCCGTACACCGAGGAGCGCAGCGTGCGCGCGGAGTGGAAGATGTCCAGCGCGCCGAGGCTGACCATGTCGTCCTTCGCGCCCATGCCGACCACCGTCACCGCTCCCCCGCGCCGGGTCAGCCGCCAGGCGGCGCGGATGGTGGCGGCCCGACCGACGCACTCGAAGGCGTGGTCGACGCCCCGGCTCTCGGTGCGCGCCCGCACCTCCTTGGAGAGCCGGTCGTCGGAGAGCAGGAAGTCGGTCGCCCCGGCGGCAAGCGCCAGGTCCCGTTTCGCCTCGGCGACGTCGATGGCCAGGATCGTCGTGGCACCGGCCCGGCGGGCCGCGCTGAGCACGGCGAGCCCGACCCCACCGAGCCCGACGACAGCCACCGACTCGCCGGGTGCCACCCGCGCGGTGTTCCGGACCGCGCCGACGCCGGTGAGCACCGCGCAGCCGAGCAGGGCGGCCTGCTCGGGCGGCAGCCCGGCGGGGATCGGGATGACGGCACGCTCGGGCACCACCACCGCCTCGGCGAGCGCACCGAGGCCGAGGGTCAGGTGCAGCGGGACCCCGTCGTCGGTCTCGCCGCGCGGCACTGTCGGTGCCGTGGTGTCGGCGCAGAGCCACGGCTCGCCGCGCCGGCACCACCAGCAGGCCCGGCAGGCCGGTGCCCAGTTGAGCACCACCGGGGTGCCGACAGTCAGCTGACTGCCCGGCCCGACCTCGGCCACCACGCCGGTCGCCTCGTGCCCGAGCACCAGCGGGAACCTCGCGGCGAGGGTGCCGTTGACCATGGACAGGTCGGAGTGGCAGACACCGGCCGCCCTGATCCTCACCCGCACCTCGCCGGGGCCGGGCGCGGGCAGGCGTACCCGCTCGACCCGCAGTTCGGCGCCGGGCCCGCGCGCGACCAGCGCGCGAACAATGACCGGCTCGGTGCTACCGCCACCCGGCGCGGCCGGGGACAGCTCGGGGCGGCCCGGCGCGGCCGGGGACAGCTCGGGGTCGGTCATCGCTGGATCGCCTTCAGCTCGCAGAACTCGGCCAGCCCGTGTACGCCCAACTCCCGACCCAGGCCGGACTGCTTGTAACCGCCGAACGGGGCGAGCGGGTTGAACGGGGCGCCGTTGATGTCGACGGCGCCGGTACGCAGTCGCCGGGCAACCGCGAGCGCCGCGTCGGTGTCGGCGGACCAGACCGCGCCCGCCAGCCCGTATTTCGAGTTGTTGGCGATGGCGACCGCCTCGTCGGTGTCGGCGAACGGGATGACGGCGAGCACCGGGCCGAAGACCTCCTGCTGGGCGAGCGCGCTGTCGGGGTGCACATCGGCGAAGACGGTCGGGGCGACGAAGTGCCCCCGGGTCGGCACCGGGGCCTCAGGCCCGCCCGCGACCAGCCGGGCGCCGTCGGCGAGGGCCCTGTCGATGTGACCACGCACCCGCTCGGCCTGGGCGGCGGAGACCAGCGGGCCGAGCCGGGTCGCCGGGTCGAACGGGTCGCCGAGTCGGTAGCCGGCCACCGCCGTGGCGATCAGGTGCAGGGCTTCGTCGTATCGATCGTTGTGCACAAGCATCCGGGTCCAGGCGGTACAGGTCTGCCCGGAGTTGAGTAGGGCGTTGCCGACGCCCACCTTGACGGCGGTGGCCAGGTCGGCGTCGGGGAGGATCACGTTGGCGGACTTGCCGCCCAACTCCAGCGCGACCCGGGCAATCCGGTCGGCGGCGAGCCGCATGATCCGCGCGCCGGTGGCGGTGGAGCCGGTGAAGGAGACCAGGTCGACGTCGGGGTGCCCGGCGAGCGCCTCGCCGACCACCGGCCCGGTGCCGGGGACCAGGTTGAGCACGCCCGGCGGCAGGCCGGCTTCGGTGATCGCGTCGAAGAGCAGGTACGCGGTCAACGGGGTCAGCTCGCTGGGTTTGAGCACCACCGTGCAGCCGGCGGCCAGGGCGGGTGCGAGCTTCGCCATCACCTGGTGCAGTGGGTAGTTCCACGGCGTGATCGCGCCGACCACGCCGATCGGCTCGCGGACGACGAGGGAGTTGCCGATGCTCTCCTCGACCGGCGCGCGGGCGGCGAGCGCGATGTGGTCGCGCAGCACTGTCAGTGGCAGCCCGACCTGCACCCGGGTGGCGAGTTTGAGCGGCGAGCCCAGCTCCACGGCGATGGTGCGGGCGAGGTCGTCGGCGCGAGCGGTGAGCGCCGCGTGCAGCCGGTCGAGGTGGGCGGAGCGCTCGGCGGGGGTCGCGGCCGACCAGCCGGGAAACGCGGTCCGGGCCGCGGCGACGGCGCGATCCACGTCGGCCGGGGTGCCGGCCGGCACCTGCCCGATCAGCTCCCCGGTGCTCGGGTTCTCCACGTCGATGAGACCGGTGTCGGCGGGCGGCGTCCACTCCCCGCCGACGTGCAGGTGGCGCCGCAGGCGCAGGGGGTCGGGCAACAGCGACGGCGGGGCGGCGAGGTCCATGTCGTCCCTTCGAGGGTGGGCGATGGGCGATGGCGACGGGGGTCGCGACGGGCGATGAAACTAGCGCTGGGAGTTTGGACGCTACCCGTTGGACCCTGCGGACTCCACCGTCTCGACGGTGTGGGCGTACTCGGCGGCCAGACCGTGCAGCAGGGCGTCCAGGCCGAGGGCGAAAGCGCCCTCGTCCACGCTCTGCTGGTGTTCGGCGAGCCGGTGGGCCTGGCGCAGGTGTGGGTAGTGCGCCGCGTACAGCTCCGGGTCCTCGACGAAACCCCTGGCGAACGAGCCGAGCGCCGATCCGGCCACGAAGTACCGCAGCGCCGCGCCGATGTGGGTGGCGCGGGCCGGCGGCCAACCGGCCCGGACCAGACCGCCGTAGACCGCGTCGGCCATGGCCAGGGCGGCCGGTCGACGACCCGGCCCCTGCGCCAGGTACGGCACGATGTTCGGATGCGCGGTGAGCGCCCGACGGTACGACCAGGCCCAGTCCCGCAGCGCGGCGAGCCAGTCCCGGCTGGCGAAGCCGCTGGTGTCGACAGCACCGGTGACCGTGTCGGCGACCGCGTCGAGGATCTCGTCCTTGGTGGCGAAGTGGTTGTAGAGCGAGGGACCCTGCACGCCGAGCGCGGCGGCGAGTCGGCGGGTGGAGAGCGCGCCGAGCCCGTCGGCGTCGATCAGCGCGAGCGCCGTCTCGACGATCCGGTCGCGGGTGAGCAGAGGCCGTCGAGGTCGGGGCACGTCGGAACTCCTCGGTCTGCGGTGTCCCTCCCCGTGGGAACCACCTGTTCACGCACCCTATCCGGGACCGCCTGCGGGCAGGCGTCACCACGTCGGCCGGAGAAGGGGTCTGGACGAATGAAAACTTACACCGCTAGTTTATGAGGGACCGCCGCGGCCCGTGGCGGCGCACCACCACGCCAACCGAGGGGGAACCGTGGACTTCGCACTGTCCGACGAGGAACGCGCCGTCCGGGACACCGTGCGCGCGTTCATCACCCGCGAGGTGATGCCCCTGGAAGCGGAGGTGCTCCGCCGGGAACGGGCGCACCAGCCGGGCCTCGACCACTCCGAGGTGCGGGAACTGCAACTCAAGGCGCGCAAGTTCGGCTTCTGGGGCCTGGCCACCCCGGAGGAGTACGGCGGGATGAACCTGCCAGCCGTACTCCAGTCGTTGATCTGGACCGAGCTGGGCCGCACGTTCGTGCCGTTCCGCTTCGGCGGCGAGGCGGACAACATCCTGTTCCACGCCACCGAGGAGCAGAAGCGGGAGTTCCTCATCCCGACCATCGAGGGCGAGCGACGCTCCTGCTTCGCGATCACCGAGCCGGGCGCCGGATCCGACGCCGCCAACATCAGGCTGTCCGCCCGCCGCGACGGCGACGACTGGATCCTCGACGGCGAGAAGACCTTCATCACCGGCGGTCACGACGCCGACTTCGCCATCGTGGTCGCCGTGACCGATCGGGAGAAGGGCGCCCGCAACGGCGGCGCCACAGCGTTCCTGGTGGACCGGTCGATGGGCTGGCGCTCGGAGTTCATCCAGACGATGGGCGAGGGCGGGCCCGCGTCCCTCATCTTCGACGGCGTACGCGTGCCGCACCGCAACATCCTCGGTGAGATCGGGCAGGGCTTCACGCTCGGCATGGAGTGGATCGGCAAGGGGCGCTACACCATCCCGTCGCACGCCATCGGCATCGCCGAGCGGGTGTTGCAGATGGCCATCGAGTACGCGAACACCCGGGAGACCTTCGGCACGAAGATCGGCACCAACCAGGCCATCCAGTGGATGATCGCCGACTCCGAGACGGAGCTGGAGGCGGCCCGCTGGCTGGTGCTGCGCTCGGCGTGGACCGTCGACGCGGGCCTGGACCCCCGGCACGCCTCGTCCATGGGCAAGCTCTACGGCGCCGGCATGGTCAACAGGGTGGTCGACCGGGTGCTCCAGATCCACGGCGGCATGGGCTACACCCGAGAGCTGCCGATCGAACGCTGGTACCGGCAGGTCCGGCTCTACCGGATCTTCGAGGGCACCGACGAGATGCAACGGCTGATCATCTCGCGGGACCTGCTGCGCGGCTACACGAAGATCGGTGGCCACCTGGCCTGACATCGTGTCCGCCCTCGTGAACAAAGTAGGCCCGCCGGCCATCTACCCCCATGACAGCTGCCACTCAGCCAAAGGGGGATGTTCCATGCACCTACGAATCAGGGCCGTGGCGACGGCGATCGTCGTCGCCACGGTCGGCGCCGTCGCCATCCCGGCCGCGCCGGCATCGGCCAACGTCAGCCAGGGGTACGTCATGGGCTCGGGCACCTGGACTGACGACTGGGGCGACGAGGGCCCGATCTCGGCGACGACCCGCTCGTACAACAACGTCGTCGCGATGTGGCAGTTGATCCTCTGGGCGGATGGTTACCTCGCCCGCTCGGGCGTCGACTGCCGGTTCGGGCCGGGGACGACCGCCGCCACGAAGAAGTGGCAGACCGCCCGGGGCCTCGTCGGTGACGGCGTCGTCGGCCCCCGGACGCTGGCCAGGGCGGCGACCCGACTCGCCGTGTACGAGGGCGAGGGCTGGTTCTACTACGACGGGGCCGGCACCAACATCCTTCACTTCGGTCGCCTCGCCGACGGCACGTGGGACATGAGCCTCGGGGTCGGCCTGGAGTGGCGAACCCTCTCGTACACGGCGGCGACCTTCAGCGTCTGCTCGTGATGCCGCTGAGGACGGCCGGCTGCGCGCCGGCCGTCCTCGGCGACGGGTCAGCCGGTCAACGCCGTCAGCGCGGCGTCCACGTCGGCCTCGGTGGAGTAGATGTGGAACGAGGCCCGGACCCGTCCGGCGCGCACCGCCGCCCGGATGCCGGCCGCCGCGAGGCGCTGCTCCGCGTCCGGCACGTCCACGCTGACGATGGCGCTCTCCCCCGGTGCCCGGCCCAGCCCGGTCAGGAACCGGTTGGCCAACGCCACGTTGTGCGCCCCGATCGCCGGCACGCCGATCTCGGCGACCACCTCCAGGGCGGGTGCCGCACCGACCCAGCTGAACCAGGCCGGTGAGATGTCGAACCGGCGGGCGTCGTCGGCCAACCGCAGCGGCGGTCCGTAGTAGGAGGCGTGCGGGTCGCGGCCCGCGTACCAGCCGGCCGCGTCGGGACGCAGCCGCTCGCGCAGCCCGGGGGCCAGATAGGCGTACGCGGTCCCGCGCGGATTCATCAGCCACTTGTAGCCGCCCACCGCCACCGCGTCGGCCCGGCTGCCGTCGAACGGCAGCCAGCCGCACGCCTGGGTCGCGTCCACCGCCACCAGCGCGCCGTGGGCGCGGGCCGCGGCGACGATCTCGTCGTACGCCGCCACCGCCCCGTCGGCCGACTGCACCAGGCTGAACGCCACCAGGTCGGTGTCGGCGTCGATGGCGTCGACCAGCGACTCCAGCGGCACGGTGCGGACCGTGACGCCACGCTCCTGCTGAACCAGCCACGGGAAGAGATTCGAGGTGAACTCGACCTCGGGGACCACCACAGTGGCACCGGCGGGCAGCGCCGCCGCGACCGGCGCGAAGAGCTGGGACACCGCCGCGCCGACCGCCACGTCACCGACCGGCACCCCGATGAGGCCCGCGAAGGTGACACGAGCCCTGCTCGTCGACTCGCCCCAGCCCTCCCACGACGTACTACCAACCCGCCAGAGGGCGAGAGCCTCCTGCAACGCCGCCCACGCCGGCTCCGGCGGCAACCCGTAGCTGGCGGTGTTCAACCAGCCAGGCTCCGGCTGCCAGAGCTTCTGCGCCTGCTCGATCTCCATGCCGTCGACGCTAGGCCGAACGACGCGCGACGGGCACTGCCAATCGGCGATCGGCGGCCTGTCAGATGCGGACGAAGTCCTGACCGAGCAACGCCCGCAGCCTGGTCAACGCGCGGGCGTTCTGCATCTTGACCACCGACACGGAGACGTCGAGGGTGCTGGCGACCGCCTCGACGCTCTGATCCTCCCAGTGCCGGAGCACCACGATGGCCTGGTCGCGGATCGGCAGGGTGGCCAACGCCTGGAGCAGGACGACGTGCAGCTCCGTGGTGTCGTCGGGCCGTTGCGGCGACCCCTCGGGCAGCTCGGCGAGCACGACCTCGGCGGTGCTGCGCCGCTTGTTCTGGTCGAAGACGGCGTTCATGAGGACCCGACGGCTGTACGCCTCGAGGTTCGCGGTGTGCCGGATCCGGCCCCAGTTCGCGTACATCTTCGCGAAGGTCGTCTGGGTAAGGTCCTGGGCGAGGTGCCAGTCGCGACACATCAGGTAGGCGGTACGCCGCAGCTTCGGTGCGGTGGTCTCGACGAAGGCGCTGAACTCCGCCTGCTGGGCGGTCTGCTCACGCCGTCGAGCCGCGCCCCAGCGGGCAGCCGCCATCAGTCGACCGCCGACGCGCTCGTGCCGGCAGGGCAGTCGATGCCGATGATCTCGTCGACCCCGTCCAGGCGTTTGACGCGCTCGGCCAGCTCCACGTACTTCGACCGCACGACGAGCGTGATCCGGAATGACTCCGGCAGTTGGCTGGGCACGATGTTGCCGACGAGTTCGGGTGCGTCCGCGTACAGCTTCTTGAACTTCTCCAGCGCCTGTTCGCGGCTCTCATACGCCACTGTCCCGACCGCCGGGTCCGCGTCCAGCGCGCTGTTGATCGCGCTGCGCTGCTGGTCGGTGATCTCGGGAGCGAGGTAGACCGCGGCGTCGGTCGCGGTCTCGTCAGCGGGGGCCTGACACGCCCTGTTCACGAGCATGCCGAACGCTGCCGGCACCGTCGTCGGTGGCGGCGCCGATCGTTGCGGCGGTGTCGCCACGTTCACCGCCCCCACCGCAGCGACGGCGATCACTGCGGCAACACCTGTCGCCACCAGCCGTTGCCGCCGTCGACGCAGGCCGGTGCCGGCGGCCACCGCGTCACCGACCAGGTCGACCAGGGGTAGTTCCGGCTCGTCGGCGACGGCGCGGTCGAAGAGCGCCCGTAGGTTCTGATCCATGTTTCCTCCCGTGGCCCCGGTGGGCTTCCACAGGTCATGACTGGTTGGGGCACCGGATCGGTCACATCGACGTCGGCGGCACCGGTGTCACGGCTGCCGTCGGCGCCCGACCGACTCGTCGGCGGCGGGCACTGGGATCCGGGCGAGGCTGTCGGCGAGGCCGGCGAGCCACCTGTCGACCTCCACCAGGTGCCGGACCGACCGATGGTCTGCCTCGCCGAGGAGCGGGCGGATCCGGTCCAACTGGTCGACACAGCTGGTCGGGACCGGCGCCCGCTCCGGTGTCCGGCCGTGGGCGACCTCGTCGGCGAGGGCGTCGTACGCCGACCGCAGACGCCCGGTGGAGTCCCGCAGCAGCGCCGCCGCGCCGGGCCAACCGGCGAGGCAGCCGGGCGGGTTGCGGCGCAGCAGCGACTCCGCTCCGGGCACTACATGGTGCCCGGCGCTCAGCACGGCGTCCCAGTTCACCTCTTGACGGTGCGGATCGTGCCGCTCCGAGTGGTACTGGCAGTACGACGAGTCGATCAGGACCATCCGGTGCCGTACCCGCCTGAGCGCTCCCGCTGGTGGCGGAGCGTCACCGAGCATCGACTGGACAGTCTGTTCGACGGCGTCCGCGCTGGCCGCCAGGTAGCGGGTGGCGTTGTACCGCAGATCGTGGCCCGCGCCGCGCGGCCAGATCGCCACCCCGGCGAGCACGCCGATCACCGCGCCGAGCAGCACGTCGACGAGGCGGGCCTCGGCGAGCCGCCACCCTGCCGGGCTGAGCTGGGCGAAGACGACTGTCAGCAGCACTGTGAACAGCGCCTGCTGCCACACCGGACCGAGCAGGCGGCCGACGCCGAACGCCAGCAGCAGGGTGACAGGCAGGACGACGGCGTACACGATCGGCTCGTCGACGACGAGCATCACCCCGCCGCTGACGATCGCGCCGACGATGGTGCCCAGCACGGCCGGCCGCAGCGCCGTGCGAGTGTCGGCGGCAGACGTGCGCAGAACCGTGAGGGTGGCCAGCAGCACCCAGAAGCCGTGGGTCAGCTGCAACACCCCGGCGGCCACCCGGGCGATGGCGAGCGCCACGGCCAGCCGCAGCGAGCTGTGCAGGTGGGCCGAGCGCGGCGCCAGGTGGGAGCGGAACTGCCACCAGTACAGCGTCCACGGGCTGCGCCGGGCGTAGGCGAACAGCTCCGAGGAGGCGTCGCCGCCGCCGAGGCGCGCCCCGGTCGCCACCCGGGAACCGACGACGAAGACCCGCACCTGGTCCGCGAGGGCCAGCGCTGTCGCGTCCCGGCACAACCGGGGTACGTCCGGCGCGTCGCGGACCTGGCCGGATCCCACCGGATACGCCGCCTCGGCTCGTCCGACCGCCACATCCAGGTCGTCCGGGGCCACCGCCGGGGCACCCGGCGACAGGCTCCGGCCGGCCGCGCGGGTGGTGTTCGCGCAGGAGCGCAGCAGACGCGCCGCCGCCAGGTCCGGGATCGGCTCCGGCGGGGCGTCCGCCGCCAACCGGTCCGCCTCGGCGAGCACCTCCCGTAACGCGGCCGCGCAGATCCGCAACGCCCGATCCTGAGCACCCGCCGCGGTGGGCGCCCACGCCGGAGGGCTGCGGTTCAGCTCGATCGCCGCCACCACGTCGTACGCCCGCTCGCGCCGCGCGTCCCGCTCACTCACAGCGGTGTGCGGGTCGGTCAACCGCTCGGCGGCGACGTCGAGGAAGGCGGCGACGCCGTCCGCCGCCTCGGCCAGGCGCTGCCGGTAGGAGACCGGCACCGGGTCGGGCCAGAGAAACACCTCGGCCGCGGCGAGCAGCACGACAGCGAGGGTCACCCCACCGAGTCGCTCCGGCAGGGTGCCCGGCTGGTACGGCGGGAACGACGCCAGGATGTAGAAGAGCTGGAACGCGCTGGCCAACCCCACCAGGCGCGGGTTGCCGACCCCGGCGAACGCCACCACGAAACCGACGACCAGCATGCCACCGGCCGCCGCCCAGGTGCTCCAGGCCAACAGCGAGCCCACCGCGATCAGCGCCCACACCACCGGCAGCGACAGCACGAGGATCCGCGCCCGTTGCGGCGCCGGACCGGGTAGCTGGGCGAACGACCCGGCGGCGATGGTGCCGAACAACGCGTACGTGGCGAGCGTCGAGCTGCCCGCGCCGTACTGGCAGCCGTAGAAGACGACTGACGCGACGAGCGTCAGCCGGGCCGCGCGTCGCAGGATGGCGTCACCCGGGTCACGGCGGCGAAGCCGGCCAAGGAGGCTGGTTCCGAGCACGCCCGCTCCCCCGGTTCGTCGCAGCACCCCTCCCCGGCCCACCATTCTCCACCGCACCCCGCCATCGGCGGCGGGTTTGCCGACGAATCACCGCCGGGAGCCGCCGAGCAGGCCGAGCCGGATGGCCCGGAACAGGGTGCCGGGGCGGCTCAGGGCGGCCGGGTGGTCGAGCATTGTGGTGACCCGACCCAGTCGGGCGTTGAGCACCGGGTCGGTCAGCGACGCCCGGAAGAGCAGGTCCCCGAACCACTTGGTGACCTTGTAACCGGGCGGGTACGGCCCGTCGACGTGCGGCAGCTCGATGTCGGCGGTGGTGGAGATCTGCCAGGCGGCATCGACCACCACGCGGACCTGGTCGAAGTACGCGTGCGCGGGCTCGTCGTGCGGCTTGGGACCGGAGCGCAGGTACTTCGACAGGCAGGAGGCGTGCAGTGCCGCGGAGGTCATGCCCTGGCCGTACACCGGGTTGAAGGAGGCGACGGCGTCGCCGGCGGCGACCAACCCGGCGGGCAGACGGTCGAGCTTGTGGAAGTCACGGCGTCGGCTGTCCGCCTGGTGGTACGTGACCACCCCGCCGAGCATCTCCCCGTGTTCGGCGATGTCGCCGAACATCTGCGGATAGTGCTCCCGGCAACGGGCGGTGAAGTCGGCGACGTCGCGGCTGGGCCGGTCACCGTCGTACCCGGCCACCAGCATGATCCAGCGGTCCCCCTCGACCGAGTTGATCCCACCGATCCGGGCGGTACGCCCCTTGCCCGCCATGGTGTGGAACACCGCCACCCAGGCGTCGCTGACCTTCTCGTCGCGGGTGAAGAGCGCCGTGGCGTAGTTCAGCTTGATCGGCATGCGGTGCAGCGGCGGGCGCGGCCACCCGTGTTCGGCCAGCCAGTCGCTCAACCGGCTGGACCGCCCCATCGCGTCGACCACCAGGTCCGCCGCCTCGACGACGGGCTCGGTGCCGCCCTCGGGCACGTAGCGGGCGGCTTTGACCCGCCGCTGGTCGAAGAGCAGACCCTCCGCCCGGCCGTACACCATGCGGATGTTGTCGATGGCGAGGGTGCGTCGGCGGACCAGCGCCTCCAGGAACGGACGCGTGGTGATCAGCGCCGGCCCGGTGCCGGTCGCCGCGGGCGGCAGACCCAACATGCCGTTCACGAACACCTTCGCCGTGCCCGGGTCACGCGGTGGCGGCGGGGCACCGAGCGTCAGCGCCTCGTCGGCGATGCCGGGAAACCAGCGCTCCAACTGGACCTGACCGGCGGGCAGCAGCGCGTGCACCTGACTGCCCTGGGGCACGCCCGGCCGTGGACCGGCACCGACATCGGACGGATCCCGTTCGACGATCAGCACTTCCTCGGCGTGGTCGCTCAACACCCGAGCCGCCAGCAACCCGGCCATGCTGCCACCGAGCACCACCGCCCGTCGCATGACCACTCTGGTCTCGGCGGGCGGTTCGGCCGTCGCTATCTCGGCGAAGAGCCGGGACGGAGAGGGGGGCATGCGATCACTCCTCGAACGGTCGGGAACCTCGGCATCCACGACCGTAACCACCTCAGCCCCTGCCGTCAGCGCTCAGTTGGCACGCCACTTCTGGTTGGCGTTGCCGCTGCACTGCCAGATCTGCAGCCGGGCGCCGTTGTCGGGGTTCGAGTCGAGCACGTCGACGCACCTGTCCGCCCTGGTGTTCACCAGGTCGTACGCCTTGTTGAGGGTGAACCTCTGCGACGCCGCGCCGGAACACTCGGCGAGTTGAACGGCAGCGCCGTCCTCCGTGGAGTGGCCCGCGACATCCAGGCACTTGCCCATCGAACGGACGGTGCCGTCCGCGGGGAAGGTCCACAGCTGCTTCGCGGTCCGCCGACAGTCCCAGATCTGCAGCCGCGCACCGGCGACGGCGTTGCCGTCCGGGATGTCGATGCAACGGTCACTGGCGAAATTGGAGATCTGCTTCCCGGCGGGCGTGCTGCCCTGCGTGGGGGACGGCGGCGGCGGGGCAGCCGGTTGGTGCGTCGGATCCCCCGGGCCGGTCGTCGTGCCGCTGCCCGTCCCTGGCGACGGCGGCCCCACGCTCGCCGACGGTGGCGGTCCGGCGGGTCGGGACGGCGGGACACCGGCCACCGGCAGGCCCTGGAAACCATCGGTGATCAGCGCCAGGACGGCCGCGCTCGCGGACCATTCGGCGGCGGAGGTGGTCCAGTCGATCGAGTACGCGTGCCCGTTGTGGCCGACGAAGACACGGCTCAACGTGTGCATCGGCGTGCCGTCCTCGTCGGTGTACGCCCACTCCCATTCGGCTGCCCGCAACTGGTAGCGCAACGCGCCGAGCCGCACCTGCCGGTAGTCGGCGTACCGCCCTCGTTGCGACCCCTCCCGCTCCCGCAACTCGGCGACCAGGTCCGCTGGGATGGACCGAAGCTCGTCGACGACGAGCACGCGGCTGCCGTCCGGCTCGCGGAACGCGGCGCGCTCACCGTCGCGCCGCGCCTGCCAGCCGTCGGGCACCGGTACGAGGAAGCGGGGATCGTCACGGTAGTAGCGCCAACCCGCGGGCGGCGGCGGCAGCACCCTGGACACCGGCGTCTCGGCGATCGGCGACGGGTTCACTGCCGGTGCCGGCACTTTGCCGTCACCCGCGCCACCGAAAAGCCCGGCGTTCAGCAGGGACGCGGTGACCAGCAGGACGACCAGCAGCGCGGCGGCCCCGATCGACCCGATCAGCCGAGCCCGACGCTTGCGCCCCGACCCGGAACCCAGTGCGGCTGTGACGGCCGGCGCGGCTGTGACGGCCGGCGCGGCGGGGACGGCCGGTGCGGCGGGGGGACCGGGCTCGGCGGTGACGAACTCGGGCACGATCGTCGGACGGGGCCCATCGTCGGCGGTGGCGGTCGTGGCGGTGATCCGGGTCAACGGCCCGCCACCGGTGGTGCTCACCTCGGCGGCTGGCACGTCCGGTGCGGTGGCCTCCCGCAGGAGACGATCCGCCTCGTCGGCGCTGATCCGCTGATCCGGCTCACGGCGCAGCAGTCCTTCCAGGAGCGGGGTCAGCCGACCTGCTCGTTGTGCCGGCGGTGGCGGCTCGGTGGCGAGGGCTGCCAGCGTGGCGATCGGCGACGAGCGGTGGTACGGGGTGCGTCCCTCGACCGCCGCGTAGAGGGTGGCGCCGAGCGACCACAGGTCGGCCGCCGGTCCCACGTCGCCGTCGGTGGCCCGCTCGGGCGCGAGGAAAGCCGGCGAGCCGAGCACCATCCCGGTCTGGGTCATCCGTGGGTCGCCGGGGAGGGTGGCCAGACCGAAGTCGGTCAGCACCACCCGGCCGTCGTCGCCGAGCAGCACGTTGGCCGGCTTGACGTCCCGGTGCAGCACGCCAGCCCGGTGCGCGGCGCTCAGCGCACCCAGGATGCCGAGCCCGATCCGCGCGGCGCGGTCCGCCGGCATCGACCCTTCGGCTTCGAGCACCTGTTGCAGGGACCGGGACGGCACGAGTTCCATCACGATCCAGGGGTCGCCGCCCGCGTGCAGCACGTCGAAGACGCGTACCACATTGGGGTGGCCCAGGCGGGCGACGGCCCGCGCCTCGCGCATGGACCGTTCGCGCATCTCGCGGCGTTCGTCGTCACGCAGGCCGGGCGGCGCCACCAACTCCTTGATGGCGACGTCGCGCTGGAGCGTCTCGTCGCGGGCCTGCCACACGCGGCCCATCCCGCCCTGGCCGAGCGGACGGACCAGCCGATAGCGGTCGGCAATCAATTGTCGAGAGGCGTCTGGCACGAAAGGAAGGTACCCGCCGAGGTTTACGTGCCCAATTTCTGTGGGGGCTGGAAAAGCGGTAGTCGGATATGTCACACGCAAGATCGACTGCTGACCGATCGTTCATTGAGACATAACTCCACTATCGGCACGAGCACTGTCGCCCACCGCAACGTTACCGACGCGTATATCGGTAACCTGCTATTAATATCGAATGAATTCGAATTCCGCCGAACGCCGGAGCGGCCGGACCACGGCCGGGTGGGGCTTCCTGTGCCTGACGGTGGTCCTGGCCGCCTGCACACCGCCAGGTGACCCACGCCGGCACGCCACGCCGCCGGCCAACCCCGCGGCGCCGACGACCGGCACAAGCACTGGTGGGCCGCCGTGCACACCATCTGTCGACACGCTGCCAGCACCGCCGGCGGGCTACCGGTTGGTGGGCGAAGACGTGGCGGTGCCCGACGCCCCCGTGATGTCGGCGGAAGATTCCGGCGAGACCGAGCCAGCGGCACGACTGTTCGCCAAATGGGGGCTCATCGTCCGCGCCGGCACAGTCGTCGACCTGCGGGTGGCGCCGGGCTGGCAGGACAGGGCCCGGCTCGGCTGGGGCGGCACCGGCACGCCCGCGGCGGCCGTCACGGTGCACGCCTGCACACCCGAGGGTGGGCAGGCCCAGTGGATGGCCTTCGTCGGCGGCACCTGGGTCGCGCAGGCCGCCTGCGTACCGCTCATCGTGACGTCGAACGGCCAGAACGACAGCGTCGACCTCGGCATCGGCGTCCCCTGCGACAAGGCCGCCACGTCCTAGCCCCACACGCTCGGACGGCCCGGGTGGACGGATGGGTCTACCGTCTAGACCGCCCACGAACCGGCTGTTCGCCGGGATCGTCGTCCGCCCCCCAACGGTGGTCGAGCTGCGGGCGTCCCTGCTCCTGGTGGCCGCGATCGTCGAGGTCTTCCTCCTCACCAATCGACCCAATGAACGGTGGTACGTCGGCAGAGCCCTCTCCGAATCCATCAAGTCGCTCACGTGGTGATTCACCATCGCGGCCGACCCATTTCCCCGCACCCGGAGCGACTCCGACAGCGCCGAGGAATTCACCAACCGACTGTTGGGCCTGACCCGAGACATGTCGGCCGCCTCGTTGGCGGCCCCAGCGGTGGCTGGGCAACAGATCACGGAAGGAATGCGGAGACTGCGGACCGCCTCCCTCGATGAGCGCCGTGCCGCGTACCTGACCGGCCGTCTCGAGGCCCAACGGGCCTGGTACGCCCAACGATCGCTGTCGAATAGGGCGCAGGCGACCCGATGGTCGGTAAGCATGCTCGTGGTGGAGATACTCGGAGTGGCCGCCGCAGCGGTCGCGGCCGGCGCGGCCTGGACGCAGACACGGCAACACGGTGCGGTGACCACCGCCCCCTGATCAACTCGATTTTCAGGACGTCGCGGTGTCCCGGCGGCTCGGACGCCCCGACTTTCAGGAAGCGGAGTGGATCACCGCCGGAGGGGGCCGCGGCGTTGCGCCGCCGCGACCCCGGTCCACGCCGTGACTCGGGCCGGGGCTCCGGCCCGTGACTCGGGCCGTGACTCCGGCCGGGGCTCAGGCCAGGGCTCAGGCCGGGCTCAGGCCGGGCTCAGGCCGGGCTCAGGCCGTGGCTCCGGCCGTGGCTCCGGCCGGCGTGGCCTCCTTCTCGTCGGGGCGGGACGCCGCCTCGTCGTCGTCGTGCTCGTCGACCATCGTGGCCTCGTCGAACGGGTCATTGCCGCTCAGCACACCGGCCGCCCGCTCCCTGTCGAACTCGCCGGTCCAGGTTCCCACCAGTACGGTCGCCACCGCGTTGCCGGCGAAGTTGGTCAGCGCCCGCGCCTCCGACATGAACCGGTCGATGCCGACGATCAGTCCGACCCCGTCGACGAGGTCCGGCCGGTGCGACTGGAGGCCGCCGGCCAGTGTGGCCAGCCCGGCACCGGTGACCCCGGCGGCGCCCTTCGACGCGATGATCATGAACAGCAGCAGCGAGATCTGTTCGCCGACGGCCAGCGGCTTGCCCAACGCGTCGGCGATGAACAGCGACGCCATGGTCAGGTAGATCGCCGTACCGTCCAGGTTGAACGAGTAGCCGGTCGGCACCGTGATGCCGACGACCGGCTTGCTCACACCGAAGTGCTCCATCTTGGCGATCAGCCGCGGCAGCGCCGACTCCGACGACGAGGTCGACAGGATCAGCAGGAACTCACGGCCCAGGTAACGCAGCAACGAGAAGATCGAGATCCGGGCCACGAACCACAGCAGCGCGCCCAGGAACACCAGCACGAAGATCAGACAGGTGGCGTAGAAGCCCACCATGATCTGGGCGAGGCTCTTGAGGGCGTCCACGCCGGTCGCGCCGACCACGGCGGCCATCGCGCCGAACGCACCGATCGGTGCCAGCCACATGATCATGGCAAGAACCTTGAAGACGACCCGCTGGATGACGGTGATGGCGCTGAGTACCGGCTCACCCCGCCGACCCATGGCCTGCACGGCGAAGCCGACCAGCAGGGCGACCAGCAGCGTCTGGAGCACCTTGCCCTCGGTGAGCGAGGAGAGCAGCGTCGTCGGGATGATCCCGAGCAGGAAGTCAGCGGTACCGGCGGCCTCGTCACCGGCGGCGGCCTTGCCGGAGCCGGCGAGGTCCGGGCCGAGGTTCAGGCCGGAGCCGGGGTGGATGACGTTGCCGACGACCAGGCCGATGGCGAGCGCGACTGTCGACATGGTCAGGAAGTAGCCGAGGGCCAGGCCGCCGACCTTGCCGACCTTCGCGGCCTGCCGGACGGAGCCGACGCCGAGCACGATGGTGCAGAAGATGACCGGGCTGATCATCATCTTGATCAGGTTGACGAAGCCGGTGCCAATCGGCTTGAGTTCCTTGCCGAAATCGGGGGCGACCAGGCCGACCACGATGCCGGCGACGACGGCCACGATGACGGCCAGATACAGGTAACGGGTACGGTCCCGGCGGACCGCCGGTGCCGGGGTGGTGGCGGATGCGGTGGTGTCCATGTCGACAATGTGAAGCGCGTCTCACCCGTTGACAGCCTTGCGGTCATTCTGTTCACCGCGGTGGCGCGAACGGTGGCGCGACGAGGAGGTGGTGGAGGTGGCCCGACGGCAGTGGAGCATCGCGGGGCAACTCTTCGCACTCCAGGCGATGGTGGTGACGCTGCTCGTGCTGGCCGGGGCGGCGGGCGCCGTCTGGCTGGCCCGCAGCGACTCCCGCCAGGCCGCACAGGACGAGGTGCTCGCCGTGGCGCAGACAGTGGCCGGCTCCCCCGACGTCCGCGCGGCCCTCACCACCGTCGACCCCGCGCGGGTGCTCCAGCCGTACGCCGAATCGACCCGGCAGGCAACGGGCACCGACTTCGTGGTGGTGATGGCCCCCGACCGCACCCGTTTCTCGCACCCGACCCCGGACCGGATCGGCGAGCCGTTCGTCGGTGAGATCGGGCCCGCTCTGGCGGGCCGCGCGTTCACCACCACAAACGTCGGGACGCTCGGCGAGTCGGTACGCGCTGTCGTTCCGGTCTACGACGAGCGGCGACGCCTCGTCGGTCTGGTCTCGGTGGGCATCACCACCCGTGAGATCGACAAGAAGCTGCTCGGCCAGTTGCCTGTGCTGTTCGGTGTGGTCACGCCGGCTCTGGCGCTCGCCGCGACCGGCTCCTGGCTGCTCAGCCGCCGGCTCCGCCGCCAGACGCACGGTCTGGGGCCGGCCCAGATGACGCGGATGTACGAGTACTACGACGCCGTTCTGCACTCGGTACGGGAGGGTCTCGTCGTGCTGACCACCGATCGTCGGGTGGCGCTCGTGAACGACGAGGGCCGCCGGCTGTTGGGGCTCGACGCGGACGCGCCGGTGATCGACCAGCCGGTGGCCGGGATCGACCTGCCGCCCGCGGCGGCCGAGCTGCTCGACTCCGGCCGCGACGCCCGCGACGAGCCGATCGTCGCCGGTGACCGGGTGCTCGTCGCCAACCAGCGGACCACCCGCTTCGAAGGTGCGGTGCTCGGCACCGTGCTGACCCTGCGCGACCAGACCGAGCTGCGCACCCTGGCCAGCGAGCTGGATTCGGTGCGCGCGTTGACCGAGGCGTTGCAGGCGCAGACCCACGAGTCGGCCAACCGGCTGCACACGGTGCTGACCCTGGTCGAGCTGGGCCGCGCCGACGAGGCCGTCCGGCTCGGCACCCGGGACCTGGCGCTCGCCCAACAGCTGACCGACCGGGTGGTCGGCGCGGTGACCGAGCCGGCGTTGGCCGCGCTGCTGCTCGGCAAGTCCGCACAGGCTGGCGAGCGCGGGGTGGATCTGGTCGTCGAGCCGGACTGCCGCCTCGACGACAGTCCACTGCCGACCGGTGATCTGCTCACGGTGGTCGGCAATCTGGTGGACAACGCCCTGGAGGCGGTGGCCGGTACGCCGGCGCCGCGCCGGGTGCGGGTCTTCGTCGGCGCGACCGACGACGAGCTGGTGGTCCGGGTGGCCGACAACGGCCCCGGGCTGGCACCGGAGCGGGTCGCCGACGCGTTCCGGCGCGGTTGGTCCACCAAGAGCACTGGCCGGGGCCTCGGCCTGGCGCTGGTCGGGCAGGTGGTACGCCGGCACGGTGGCAGCGCCGAGGTGTGTCGCTCCGACGACGGCGGCAGCCTGTTCACCGTCCGGCTGCCGAGCAGAATTGAGCGGTCATGACCGCCATCCGGGTGTTGGTCGTCGAGGACGAGCCGCTGCTGGCCGAGGCGCACAGCGCGTACACCGAACGGGTTCCTGGTTTCGTGGTGGTCGGGGTGGCGCACACCGCGCGGGCGGCGATGGCGGCCCTGCGCGCGGGCGGCGGCGGCGACGTGGACCTCGTACTCCTTGATTTTCGGCTGCCGGACCTGCACGGCTTGGACGTCTGCCGGGCGCTGCGCGCGGCCGGCAGCAGCGTCGACGTGCTCGCGGTGACGTCCGCTCGGGACCTGGCGGTGGTGCGCACCGCGGTGTCCCTCGGGGTGACGCACTACCTGCTCAAGCCGTTCACGTTCGCCGCGTTCCGCGACAAGCTGGAGCGCTACGCCGACTACCGCGCCCAGGCGCTCGCCGACGGCGAGGTCGCCGCCCAGCACGAGGTGGACCAGATGTTCGCCACTCTGCGCGGTGCCGCCGGGCACAGCCTGCCCAAGGGGCTCGACGCGCAGACCCTCGACCGGGTACGCGCCGCGCTCACCGACGGCACCCGCGCCGGGGTCGGGCTGTCCGCGACCGAGGTGAGCGCGCTGACCGGCATCTCCCGGGTAACGGCCCGCCGCTACCTGGAGTACCTGGTCACTGTCGACCGGGCCGCCCGCACCCCCCGCTACGGCACCCCCGGCCGCCCCGAGGTCGAATACCGCCCCCGCTGAACGCCCCCCACCGCGTCGATCTTGCAGTTACTGCTGGGACCTTTGGGGGTAACAGCGACATTTCTCCGACAGCAAGTGCAAGATCGACGGGGTTGGGGCGAACTCGGTGGCGGGGCGAAGATCCGTTGTTAGACTTGGCGCGTTGGGTTGGTGGCACGACCAGGGAGACCAGACATGGCGGGTGACGACGACATCTCCGGGTGAGACCGGACGTGTTCGGCCATCGGTTCGGCGCGCCTCTCGCGCAGCCGAGGTGGCCATTTGTCGTTCCACCGGTTCCCGTTGTCGTCGGGCGGCTGAGGCGCGCCCACCCCACCCTTTGAGGTCACTCGCATGTCTGATGCGTTCATTGTCTGCTCGAACCTGTCCTTCTCCTGGCCGGACGACACCCCGGTCTTCTCGGAGCTGTCCTTCACCGTCCCGGGCGGGCGCACCGGCCTTGTCGCGCCCAACGGCGCCGGCAAGAGCACACTGCTGCGGCTGATCGCCGGGGAGCTGCGGCCCAGCGGCGGCAGCGTCACCGTCGACGGTGTGCTCGGTTACCTCCCGCAGACGCTGCCGCTGGTCGGCGACCTGAGCGTGGCGCAGGTGCTGGGCGTCGCCGAGCGGATCGCGGCGCTGCACGCCATCGAGGCCGGCGACGCCAGCGAGGAGCACTTCGCCACCATCGGCGATGACTGGGACATCGAGGAGCGCACCCGCTCGGAGCTGGACCGACTCGGCCTGGGTGAGCTGTCGCTCGACCGCCGGCTGCACACCCTCAGCGGCGGCCAGGTGGTCTCCCTCGGCCTGGCGGCGCAACTGCTGCGCCGCCCGGACGTGCTGCTGCTCGACGAGCCGACGAACAACCTGGACCTGGAGGCCCGGCACAAGCTCTACGACGTCCTCAGCGAGTGGTCCGGGTGCCTGCTGCTGGTCAGCCACGACCGGGAACTGCTGGACCGGATGGACCGCATCGCCGAGCTGGACCAGGGCGAGATCCGCTGGTACGGGGGCAACTTCACCGCGTACACCGAGGCGGTGCACGCGGCGCGGGAGGTGGCCGAGAGCAACCTGCGCAACGCCGAGCAGGAGGTCAAACGGGAGAAGCGGGAGATGCAGCAGGCTCGGGAACGGGCCGACCGGCGGGCCAGCAACGCCTCCAAGAATCTGAAGAACGCCGGCCTGGCCCGGATCGTCGCCGGTGGGCTCAAACGCAGCGCGCAGGAGTCGGCGGGCAAGGCGCAGGAGACGCACTCGTCCCGGCTCGGTCAGGCCAAGGCCCGACTCGACGAGGCCGGCCGGGCGTTACGCGACGAGGACCGCATCGTCGTGGACCTGCCCGACACCACAGTCCCGGGCGGGCGCACCGTCTTCTCCGGCCAGGGCATGCGGGCCCACTTCGACGACCGGGAGCTGTTCGGCGGCGACGGCGCCGACCTGGTGATCCGGGGGCCGGAGCGGATCGCCCTGACCGGGGCGAACGGCGTCGGCAAGTCGACGCTGCTGCGCCTGGTCAACGGTGACCTGCAACCGTCCGGCGGTGAGTTGAAGCGCGGCGACGGGCGGATCGCGTACCTGTCACAGCGGCTGGACCTGCTGGACCTCGACCGCACCGTGGCGGAGAACTTCGCCGCGTACGCGCCGAGCCTGCCGGACGCCAAGCGGATGAACCTGCTCGCCCGGTTCCTGTTCCGAGGTGCCCGGGTGAACCTGCCGGTCGGGGTGCTCTCCGGCGGTGAACGGCTGCGCGCCACCCTCGCCTGTGTGCTCTGCGCCGAGCCGGCGCCGCAACTGCTGCTGCTCGACGAGCCGACGAACAACCTGGACCTGGTCAGCGTGGGTCAGTTGGAGAGCGCGCTGTCGGCGTACCAGGGGGCGTTCGTGGTGGTCAGCCACGACGAACGGTTCCTCGCCGAGATCGGCGTGCAGCGTTGGTTGCGGTTGGCCGACGGCAAGCTGCGCGAGATCAGCGCCCCCGAGCGGGTGTGAGCCCGGCGGTCCGGCCGGCGCAGGCCGGCCGGACCGATGCGTTCTCAGCTCACGTTGGCCGGGCCGAGGACGCTCTTCAGGTCACCCATCAGCGCGGTCGTGGCCGCCACCCGGAACGGACCCAGCCGCAGGGTGGTGGTGCGCCCGCCGTTCTGGAGTTTGACGTGCACCTCGGTGTCACCGGGGTGCAGCACGAGGGTTTCCTTGAGTTTCTCCACCAGCGGTGGTGTGCAGCGGTGCACAGGGATGGTGAGGGTGACCGGCTTGTTCGTGGCGCTGGTGCTGACGTCCGGCATCGACATGTCCATCGCCATGATCCGTGGGGTGTCGTCGCGGCGGTCCACCCGCCCCTTGACCACCACGATGGCGTCCTCGGCGATGTACTGCCCGATCACCTCGTAGGTGTTGGGGAAGAACAGCGTCTCCACCCCACCGGCCAGGTCCTCCAGGGTGGCCGACGCCCAGGCACGGCCCTGCTTGGTGACCCGGCGCTGCACTCCGGAGAGGATGCCGGCGAGGGTGATGACCGCCCCGTCGGGCACCCCGCCCTCCTCGGCCAGGGAGGCGATCGTGGTGTCGGCCGCCGCGTTGAGGATGTGCTCCAGACCGAACAGCGGGTGGTCGGAGACGTACAGGCCGAGCATCTCCCGCTCGAAGGCCAGCTTGTCGCGCTTGTCCCACTCGCTGTCGCCGATGGTCGGCATCACTGTGGTGCTGCCGGTGTCGGCGTCACCGAAGCCGGCGCCGAACAGGTCGTACTGGCCGACCGCCTCCTTGCGCTTGACATCCGCGTACGCGTCGATGGCGTCGGCGTGCACCGCGAGCAGGCCCTTGCGGGGGTGGTCGAGGGAGTCGAAAGCACCCGCCTTGATCAGCGATTCGATTGTCTTCTTGTTGCAGACAACAGCGTCCACCTTGGACAGGAAGTCGTAGAAGTCGGCGTACTCGCCCTTCTCCTCCCGGCAGCGCATGATCGAGGCGACCACGTTCGCCCCGACGTTGCGGACGGCGGCGAGGCCGAAGCGGATGTCCTTGCCGACCGGGGTGAACGGCCCGGCCGAGGTGTTCACGTCCGGCGGCAGCACCTGGATGCGCATCCGGCGACACTCGGCCAGGTAGAGCGCCATCTTGTCCTTGTCGTCGCCGACGCTGGTCAGCAACCCGGCCATGTACTCGGCCGGATAGTGCGCCTTCAGGTACGCGGTCCAGTAGGAGACCAGGCCGTACGCGGCGGAGTGCGCCTTGTTGAAGGCGTAGCCGGCGAACGGCACCAGGACGTCCCACACCGCCTGGATCGCCTCGTCGGAGTAGCCGCGCTCACGGCAGCCGTCCCGGAACGGGATGAACTCCTTGTCGAGGATCTCCTTCTTCTTCTTACCCATGGCCCGGCGCAGCAGGTCCGCCTGACCGAGGGTGTAGCCGGCGAGGATTTGCGCGGCGCGCTGCACCTGCTCCTGGTAGACGATCAGGCCGTGGGTGGGCGCCAGGATCTCCCGCAGCGGCTCCTCCAGCTCCGGGTGGATCGGCGTGATCTCCTGGAGGCCGTTCTTGCGCAGCGCGTAGTTGGTGTGCGAGTCGACGCCCATCGGGCCGGGTCGGTACAGGGCCAGGACGGCGGAGATGTCCTCGAAGTTGTCCGGCTTCATCAACCGCAGCAGCGACCGCATCGGCCCACCGTCGAGCTGGAACACGCCCAGGGTGTCACCGCGGGCCAGCAGCTCGTACGCGGCCTTGTCGTCCAGCGGCAGGCCCAGCAGGTCGAGCTTCCGGCCGTGGTTCAGCTCGATGTTCTTGACCGCGTCGTCGATGATCGTCAGGTTGCGCAGGCCGAGGAAGTCCATCTTCAGCAGCCCGAGCGACTCGCACGTCGGGTAGTCGAACTGCGTGATGATCGCGCCGTCGGCGTCGCGGCGCATCAGCGGGATGTGCTCGATGATCGGCTCGGCGGACATGATGACGCCGGCGGCGTGCACACCGGTCTGACGGATCAGCCCCTCGATGCCCTTGGCCGTGTCGATCACCTTGCGGACGTCCGGGTCGGAGTCGTACAGGCCGCGGATCTCGCCCGCCTCGGCGTAGCGGGGGTGCTTGTTGTCGAAGATGCCGGTGAGCGGGATGTCCTTGCCCATCACCGCCGGTGGCATGGCCTTGGTGATCCGGTCGCCGACCGCGTACGGGAAGCCGAGGACCCGGGCGGAGTCCTTGATCGCGGCCTTCGCCTTGATCGTGCCGAAGGTGGCGATCTGGGCGACCTTGTCGTCGCCCCACTTGTCGGTGACGTACTTGATCACCTCACCGCGCCGACGCTCGTCGAAGTCGATGTCGACGTCCGGCATCGAGACGCGCTCGGGGTTGAGGAACCGCTCGAAGATAAGGCCGTGCTGGATCGGGTCCAGGTCGGTGATGCCCAGCGCGTACGCCACCAGCGACCCGGCGGCCGAACCACGGCCCGGACCCACAGCGATGCCCTGGTTCTTCGCCCACTGGATGAAGTCGGCGACCACCAGGAAGTAGGACGGGAAGCCCATCTGGTTGATGACGCCCAGCTCGTACTCGGCCTGGACGACGTGCCCCTCGGGGATGCCGTTCGGATAGCGGCGGGCCAGGCCGGCGAAGGTCTCCTTGCGGAACCAGGACTCCTCGGTCTCCCCCTCGGGCACCGGGAAGCGCGGCATCAGGTTGTGGAACTCGAACATGCCCTTCGGGTCGACCTTCTCGGCGACCAGCAGTGTGTTGCGGCAGCCCTCCTGCCACAGCTCGGACGAGTCCACAGCGCGCATCTGGTCGGCGCTCTTGATGAAGTAGCCGCCGCCCTCGAACCGGAACCGGTTCGGGTCGTCGATGTTGCTGCCGGTCTGCACGCAGAGCAGCACGTCGTGGGCGGTGGCCTGCGCCTCGTGGGTGTAGTGCGAGTCGTTGGTGACCACCGGCGGGATGTCCAGCTTGCGGGCGATCTCGGTGAGCCCCTCGCGGACCCGGCTCTCGATGGAGAGGCCGTGATCCATGATCTCCAGGAAGTAGTTGTCCTTGCCGAAGATGTCCTGGTAGCTGGCGGCGACCTTGAGGGCCTCGTCGAACTGGCCCAGCCGCAGCCGGGTCTGCACCGCGCCGGACGGGCAGCCGGTGGTCGCCATGATCCCCTCGGCGTGCTCGGCGATCAGCTCCATGTCCATCCGGGGCCACTTGACGTAGTGCCCCTCCATGGAGGCGCGCGAGTTGAGGGTGAAGAGGTTCTTCAGGCCCTGCGCGTTCTTCGCCCACATGGTCTTGTGGGTGATCGCGCCGTTACCGGAGATGTCGTCGCTCTTCTGCTCCGGGCGACCCCACTTCACCCGCGCCTTGTGGTAGCGCGACTCCGGCGCCACGTACGCCTCGACGCCCAGGATCGGGGTGATCCCGGCGGCCATCGCCTGGTTGTAGAAGTCGTTCGCGCCGTGCATGTTGCCGTGGTCGGTGATCGCCACGGCGGACATGCCGAGCCGGTTGGCCTCGGCGAACAGGTCCTTGAGGCGGGCCGCTCCGTCGAGCATCGAGTACTCGGTGTGCACGTGCAGATGCGCGAACGAATCGGCCATGCCTGGCGCCCCCCGGCGGTGTGGATCTTGTTGGTCGGAGCCGACCGGGACCTACCCTACCGAGGTGATCTCGGCGGCTCCACCGTCCGCGCCGACGGTCGTGGTCCTCGTCTCCTCGGTCGCCCGCTCGCACCCGTTCTCACAGTGGACCTCGACCGCAGCACCTCGAAACTCGGCTTCGACCACGGGCCGGGAGGCGACCATCCACGTCCGCCGCGGCAGGCGATATCAACGGCAGCGGGGTGACCCCGACACAAACCGGGGCCACCCCACCGCGAAACGCCTCATGCAACCAGCAGTTCGCCGACTAGCCGGCGTACTTGACCTCGCCGGAAACCTCATTGACGATGAGCGGGATGTTGCCCGCCATTATTTCGCGAACGTCATGCGATTCGACATAAGCCTTACCGTCGTAGGGGAACAACCAACCTTCGTCCACCTTCTTGATGCCGGAATCGACGATCACGATCTCGTGGGGAAAGCGAACGCGCAACTGCTCATCCAGAAAGCGTTCCGCCAACAAGCGGGCCTCATCCCGCGCCAATTTACTCACTTCTTCCCCTTCGCGCCCTTCTGCGTGAAAGTCACCCAGAATTCGATGAATCCGTCATCCAAATTCGCGGCAGTGCCCGACTGCCCGTCGAGGAAACGCACGACCCCTCGTTGGTTCACCACGTTGAACGCATGACCGAGAACACCCGGACCTCGTCCCCCAACAACGATGCCGCGACTGCCGTCGCCGAACTTCGCCATGGTCTTGACGATATCGTCCACTGATCGCCGATGGAAAATCCCCCGCGAGTAGGTCGTAATCTCCTCAGTCGGGAAAGGTCCACCTGTAGGCGCGGGCGACCACGACTCGCCGGCCAACATCTTATCGGTCTCGATGGAGCACCTGACGCAGTTCTTGTCTCCTCCGGTGGGGTTGATGTCACGCAGCGAGGCACCAACCTCGCCATCTGGCGTATCGCCGCCGCTGCCGCCACCCGCCTTCTTGTCCGGCGGCTTGGGGAGCTTCGGCGTGGGAGCAACACCGACCTTGTCCCGGATGGCCGACTTGATCGCGGCCATCTCCGTCGCATCCTGGGCGGGGTTGATCTTGACCTTGAAGTTCTGGAACTTCCTGACTCCCCGGGCCTCCTTGCCCAGCTTCCCGAGCCAGTCACCAGCCATCTTGCAGACGCTCTTGAGCACCTTGCAGCCCGGCGGCCCCGGCATGAGGGTTTCCATGGCGCTGTCCATGTCGCCCTCACGGACATACAGAGCGGCATCCGCGATGTCAACGCCGGGGATCCAGAAGAAGGCCGTCGCAGTCTCGTGAAGAGTCTTGTTGTTGAACATCCCCGGATCACGACGGGTCGTCTTGTGGACCGGCGCGCTCGTGTCGCCGTCCTTGCCCTCGACATACTCCTGGCAGGCCGCGCCCGCGTAACCGTGCGGGCACAGCCCTGTCGGAGTGTCGACGCCGGCGTACTCCGCGATGATCCTGCCACTCGGATCGCTGAAGGTCGTCGGGTTGTTGGCGGCGTACGTGTACGCGGGCAACTGCTGTGGGTTCCCCGGGTCGTTCACCGGATCCACCGAGATGAACCGGCCGACCTTGGGGTCGTACTCCCGAGCCCCAAGGTGGGTCAGACCGGTCGGATCCTGGTAGCCGCCGAGAAAGCCCTGCTTGTTCGGCCAGGTGACCCCTGCGCCGCGCGTCGACCCGTAGGGCGTTTGCCTGCGCTGGACGATCGTCTGGTTGGCGTCGGTTCCGACACTGACCTGCGCCGTGCCCTGATGGTCACTGGCCAACCAGGTGATCCCGGTGGTCGTGCGCTGACCAATGACCTCCCCGTTGAAGCTGTAGTACCGGGTGGCGCTGATCGAGCCCGTGCTCGTGTTACGCCGGATCTCCGTCGATCCAAGGAAGAGCGTGCTGCTCGCGCTGTCCTTCGCGATCAGTCGGTTGCCGCCACCGTCATAGATGTAGGAGTTGCCGCCCGCGCTGTCCGTCAGAGTGGACAGGCGACCTTCAACATCCCACGTCAGGGTCTGGTTACCCCCCGACGGCCCCGGGCGACTCACCGTGTTGCCGGCGGCATCGTAGGTGTACGAACCCGTCGTCGTGCCGGTGTTGTCGGTCCGGCTCCAACCCGAGAGCGAATGCGGCCGCGCTGCGCCCGCATTCGGGTAGGAGTAGCTGGTGGTCACCGTTCCGGTGGCGGTTGCTCGTTCGGTCTGGGTCAGTCGGTTGCCGACCCGTCCTCGGGGGTCGTCAGGTGCGCCGAAGTCCCACTCGCTCCAGTAGGGGGCCGGTCCGCCCAGGCCCGCCTCGGTGGGGCCCACAGCACAGTCGGCCGAGGCCGGCGTCCACGCCTTGGTGAGACGCCGCTGGTGGTCGTAGGTAAAGCATTGCGTGTCGCGAGGACGACTGCCCGAATTGTCATCGATCTTGAGCACGTTGCCGGTGGCGTCGTACTCGTAGAAGGTGTTGGCGATGTACGACGGCGAGGTCGAGCGCAAGATGGCACTGCTCGTCACCCGACCGGTCGCGTTGTCGTAACGGTTCGTCGACTGAACGAACTTCGCCCCGGTCAGTTCGGTCGACCGGGTCAGGGTGCTCAGTTCGTTCAGGTTCGTGTATCCGGATTGGATGGCGTAGTAGCTGACGTCACCGTAGTTGGTGGCCAACTGGTTCGGGAGCGCGTCCGTCGAGTCGTACTTGTAGGTGAGCACCTCCTCGTCCAGGCCACCGGCCGCCGGCATGGTCAACGTGTTCGGCGAACCGTCAGCACGGTAGGTGGCCTTCGACGTGAAGCTGCACGTCGTGGCAGTGACGCCGCAGAAACCAGCCTGGGTCGCCGGCAGCGTCACCTTCGTCTGCGTCGGCCGGTACTGCGCGTCGACAGTCACGACCTCGTCGCGGTACTCGTCCGACCCGATCCACCGCGAGGTGGATTTGGTCAGGCCCTTGAGCGGCAGATCGTAGGTGTTCTCAACCCGCTTCGCCCCGGTGAGGCTTCCTTCCCGAACCGTCAGCAACCGGCCCAACCGGTCGTAGCTGTTGTACAGGTCGGGCGTCTCGGACCGAGAATCGGTCGTCTTCTCCAGGTCGCCCACGGAGTTGTAGGCCATTGTCGAGACGCCCGAGTCGGGGTCACTCACGGAGACCGAGCGGCCCTGAAGGTCGTACTCGTACGACCACTTGTTGCCTGACGCATCCTTGACCGTGGCGATCTGACCGGTCGGGTGATAGGTGTAGTTGGTGTCGTCATACGTGCCAGTGGCGAAGCGTCCGTGGTACTGGCGGATCTTTTCAGTTCGTCCCTGGACGTCGGTCCACACCGTGCTGGCCGCCTCGCCGACCGGCGGCTCGACGGTTACGTGGTCACCGAAGTAGGTCGTTGACGTCCGGGTCAACTCCACCTGCACACTCGCCTCGGAGGCGAGCAGGAGTGAGTGGATGGGTCGGCCGGTGGCATCGAAGAGTGTCCGAGTCTGGCTCGGCACATCCCGATCCAGGCCCGAATACAGAGTGGTCCCCGGGTTACCGGCGTTGTAGTAGGCGTTGTTGGACTTGTAGGCCCGGCCGGCCGCGTCGAAGAAGGTGTCAGTCAGGATGCGCCCGCCGCCGTGCGCGGACGCCTGCGTCTGCCGGGGACGACCGAGCGCGTCCAGCAGCAGATACGCAGTGTCATATGCGCCGAGGGCATTGATCGTCCGGGTGGTGACCGACGAGACCGACGTCTTCGACAAGGCGTAGCTGTAATTGGTCGACGGGTCGGACGGGTAGGTTTCTCGCAACCTGCCAGGTTCCCAGACGTCCGTGGTCCGACCCAGCGCGTCATAGCCGATCTCGGTGACCCGGCCGTTGGGATCAGTGGTCTTGACCGCCTGCCCGAAGGCCGGGTCGAGTTCGACAGTGGTTGTCCAGAGCAGTGGGTTGGTGGTGACGACCTTGGTGACCGGGCCCCCGCTCGACGGGGTGTACTCGGTCGTGGTCTTCTCCCCGGCAGCGTCGGTGGACTCGATGGCCCGGCCACTCACATCGTGGGTGGTCGTCGACGTCTGCTGATATTCACGGGTGCCACCGGTGAAGCTCTTGATCGCCTCGGTAGCGGTGACCAACCCCTTCTGGGGTACGGCACCGTAGGCGAGCGAATCGAAGCGGAACCGGGTGTCGGCGGTTATCTGCTGCGCAGTGGTAGGCGAAGAGGCGCAGGTGCCGACGTAACCGTGAGTACGCATGACGGGGGTCAGGAGCCAGGCGGTGGTGTTACGGGCGTACTCGGTCTTGACACATCCTTCGTCGCCCGTCTTGGCGGCGTCACCCCCGTCCTCGACGCTGGTCGGCATGCCGTAGCCGTCGAAGGTGGTCGTGGTGGTGCTTCGCCGAACCCCGCTGTCAGTGGTGGTGCGACTCTGAACAGCCCTGACTCGGGAGAAACGAGCTTCGGCGACAGGGGTGCCGGCGCGGGTCGCGCTGGGCGGGTCCGAACGCCACATCTCATTGACGGAGGCCGACGTGATTGTCGAGCCCAACCAGGAGATCTGCTCTCGCGGCGTGCCTGCGTACTCGTCGTAGTCGTTCGCCGCGCCGCCCTCACGACCCTGCACCGTGCTGGTACGGGTACCGCCCGAGGCGAGCTTGTCTCCGTGCATGCCCCGGAAATAGAGGGTTTCGGTCTTGATCCGGTCTGCGCCTTCGCCGAGGTAGGTGACCACGGTCGGGTAGCCACGCCACTGCGACCACGTCTTCTGATCGTCCGGGGACAGACCGTCGTCGTCATCGTGGTGCCAGAGCGGCAAGTTGTCCGGGTTGGAATACTCGTAGGTGGTCCGCACCGGGCGGGACCCACCGGAGTGGTCGATCTGCTGGACCTCGGTCACCACGTACTTGTGGAAGTAGTCGGTGATCGGGTCGGTGTACGACGGCGGAGCCCACCTGACCGGATAACAGCGCAGTGAGTTGTTGTCCAGGGCGGAAGGCATGGTCCCGCCCTTGGCGCACTGCTTGCCGGTGTACGTCACATAGATCTCGCCGCCGGCCTCCGTACGGATCGAGTTGACCCGCCACCAGTTCATCGCCAACGCCCAGTCACTGCCCGCAGCGTCGACGCGGTTCTGCATCTGCATACCGCTGAAGGTGACCTCCGGAGCGGTCACCGTCGTTCCGTTGAGGCCTCGGTGGGTGATCCCGTCCAACCAGAGGCCGGCACGGGTGCCATCGCCGGGATCTGGGAAGCTCTGCCGCAACGTCCAGGACTCCGCCGGCTGATAGGCCGACTTGGTGGCCTTCCACGCCGTGGTGGTGACGACACTCAACCGCTTCGCCGACCAGAACGTGGGTGCGCCGTTCAGGCACGATGCGGTGTTCGCCGTGCACTCCTGGTCCCAGGGGGTGTCCGGCCAGGTGGTGGCGTTCTTCGTGGTGCAGTTGGCCAGGCACCGCTCGAGGTGGGTGAAGTCGACGCGTCCGGGGGCGTTCTGAATGTACGGGGAGGTTGCGGAATACTCGGTGCCATCCCGGTTGTCGGTGCCATAGTCGATGCGAGTCAGGTAGCTCGCCCGGTCATAGGCCACCGGGGTACCGGACACCTTGTTCTTGGCGTAGTGGTTCGTTTCCTTCGTCCACCACAACGACATCGTGTTGCCGTGAACGTCCTGGACATAGTCCAGGTTCCACCGCCAGGCCTGCTTCTTTCCCCCGCAGTCGGAGGTGGCGAAGGTGCTCCCGTGGCACGGCTCGCCCGTGTTGTTGCCGAAGACGGGCACCGTCAACACCGAGTTCGTCGTCGGTCGGTTGGCGGACCAACCGGGCAACTGGTGCCTGCCGAACCAGTACTGCGTACCGTCGGCCGTGGTCACCTTCCAGTACTCGTTGTCATTGTCGCCGTTGCTGAAGGCAGGCGAGGTCAGCAGTTCGACCTTCGACCCGTCCTCCTTACGCGGGTGCCACCCTCCGTTGCTGTCCTTCAACAGTTCGACTGTCGAGCCGCCGAGGGAAAGCACCGCGTTGTCCGGGCCCCAACAGAGGTCGCCGGTCTCAACGGTGTTGTTGGCACCGCTGCCCATGTCGTCGGCACACGCCTTGTACCGCCGTTCCACGAAGCCGGGCGAGTAGTCGAAACCCTCACCGATCGCTCCGGGCTGATTGTTTGTCGCGGCGTGACGGCCATCGACAGACTGCGAGGAGTAGGCGAGCCCGATGCTGGGAGTCGGCCCGCCCGGCCCCGGCGACACCTGCATCGGGTACGACCACTGGAAGCCCCCGGTCGAGCCGCCGTGACTCCACTGGGAGGTTGGCGAAAGGTCGGAGGCGGCGAAGCTTCCCGCACCTCCAGAAGGACCGGCTGCCAGCGCAACAAGCGTGCCCGCAGTCGCGGCCGTGCTCGTCATTCCGAACCGTCGCGCGTCCGCCGCGGACACTGCCGCCCGCACTGGCAAAGCTGCCACAGCGGCCGACACAGTGCCGGACCGCACATCATTGCGCGACTTCAGCGGCGACAGCTCACAACCCGTGGCGCCGGGCGTGGTCAGAGCGCACTCCGGCACCTGCACGAGGCGCAGGCGGGAGGACCAGTCAGCGCCGTACGCCGAGGCGAAGCCGGCGTAGTTCACGCCCACCTCGACCTGACCGGCCGACGTCTCGCCGTCCGTGCGTCCGACGCGCAGCAGCAGGCCGCCACGCACGCCGGCCGCCTCGGCCTTTGCCTTTGGCAGCAGCTCGACCCGTACCTTGCCGGGCGGGGCCGCCCCGGCCCGGGCGGAAGCCGCGGTGTTCAGCGGCCGTACCGTCACCGGCAGCGCCCCAGCCTGGGCCGCTACGGCGGCCCCGGTCGTGCGGGCGCCAATGCCCGAGGCCAGGCTCACCTCGGCGGCACCGGCGGCGGGCCAGACCGGCGCCGGGCGCCGCACCTTGGCCGCGGCCTCCTCCGGCTCGGGGCCGGGCTTCGTGGGCTTCACTGCCTGCACAGGTACGGACTCGTACCGCTGTGCCTCAAGCCGCTTGGTCTCGGCGACCTGCTGCGCCTGTGCGGGCACCTGACCGGTGAGTGTGCTGGCGAGCACTGCGAGCAGGCCGGCGGCGATGACCTTCCGGCCCCTCGCACTCGCGGCGCCGAACGTCGGTCTGCGCCGCCACGGGCGGCTTGATCGACTGGATCTGACCGTATTCATCGTTTCCTTTCCAGGGGTGACATCACGCCGTCGGGGGGTCGGACGGCGCGGTGGACAGAGGGGCGGCCGAGGTGGAGGGCGACGCCACTCCACCTCGGCCGTTCAGCCGCGGTTACGCCTCCGCGAACAGCGCCGCGATGTCGGCATCGGAGAGGGCGCCCTGCCAGGCACGGACCCGGTCGATGTCACCTGTGAAGTAGTCGGCGAGCACGCCGTATCTGGCGCGGCCGACGGTGAAGGCACCTTCGGCGCTCCACGGGGTTGGGGCGCTGACGGCGCCGGACAGTTGTCCGTTGACATAGAGGCTGAGGTTTTGTGCGGTGACGTCCTGCACGGCCGTGAGATGGACCCAGCTGTTGGCGACGCAGTCGCTGCCGTAGACGATCCGGGACGAGCTCGACGTCGAATCGATGGTCCGACTCAACAGGGACCACTTGGGACGACCGCTGGGGTCGTTGCGACACGTCAGGAAGAAGCCCGAGATCTGGCCGCCGTCCTGGGCCATGACCGTTCGAGGGCCGACTCCGCCGTTCCAGCGCGCCCACGCGGAGACCGTGTACGACTGGTCGGTGCGTAGCACAGGAGCTGCGGTGACCGCCTGACCGGAGAGCCCGTCGACGGCGAGGCCGCTGGAGAAGTTGTAGCCCGCAGTTGCTGACCAGTCGGCTGAGGGAGCATCGCTCAGGTTGAGTGGCCTCTGATAACCGGAGCCGTCCGCTTCCTGACGCGGGGCGTCGTAGTCGTAGTCCTCCATCTCCCACTGCCCGACGAGCACGGGTTCAACCAGTGGCCGCAGATCGATGTCCGGGTCGACGACGCGGTCCCAGACCCGGACCTCGCTGATCGGGCCGTTGAACCAGCCGGTGAGGAGCCCGGCGCGGCCGGCACCGATCAGCAGCGGGCCGCTGGAGGACCAGACGGGCGACGTCGAACCTGTGCCCTTGCGAACACCGTTGACGTACAGGCTCAGCTGATTGGCCGCGCCGGCGTCGTATACGCCGGTCAGGTGCGTCCAGACACCGACCTGGACAGGGTCGGTCGTGCAGGCGGGCGCCGCTGTCGCGCCCGCGCTCGCGTAGTCCGAACCATAGGTGACGAAGCACCAGCGCTGTTTGGTGGGGAAGTACTGCAGTTCGAAGGGGCTCTTGTTCGTGCCCGGCTGCGAAACGACCACTCCGCCGACGGCGTCGGCCCGGACCCAGGCGGCAACCGAAAAACTACGCGAGGTGTCGATCACCGAGCTGGACGTGCTGGCGTAGTCGGCGGCTCCGCGCAGCTTGACCGCCCAGTCCTTGCCCCGGCTCCGGTGCGCGCCGCGGAGACGGGAGTCGGCCCAGTAGGGGTTGGCGGTCAGAGTGGCCGACTGCCCACCTTCGACGCTGTTGGCCAGGGTCGTCCCCGTGCCCTCGTTGATCGCCCAGTGGGCCTTCACCCCCGAAGGGCTGTCGACGAGGAAGACATAGTCGTACGCATCCGTGCTGTTGCCAGCCTGGTCGCGGCTCCTGACGCTCAGCACGTTCTCGCCGATCGAGTCCGGGGTGACCCAGACCGTCGCGGATCCACCCAGCGTTGTTGCCCTCACCACCTGCTCCGCGCCGCCGTCTACCCGATAGACGTAGTCGTAGACGTCGGCGGCACCGTTGGCGGAGAAGGTGAACCGACCCGAGTAGCCGACCGAGCCGCGCACGTCCTGGTTGGTGCCCAGCGGCGGGGACTGCAGGTAGAGCCCGTCCGCCGGGGCCACCATCGGCCTCGACGTGGGCGCGGCGTAGTCGACGTAGAACTCGCACCACGGCGACTGCTCCGAGCTGCCCCCCAGGGTGTCCTTGGTCTGCGCCTGCCATCGGTACACGTCGCCACTGGCGGTCTTGGTGGTCAGCTGGACCTCGGCCCTGGCTCCCGGGGCGACGCCACCGTCGGTCTTCGGGAAGCCCGTCGCCGTCGTCCAGGTGCCGCTCACCTGCTTCTGCAGGGTGAACACGCCGGACAGGCTGCCGCCATTGCTGCCGTCAGGGTCGCTGAGGGTGGCCTTCAGCCACGGGTAGTCCGACCGCACCATCGGTCGTGCCGCACCGGTCACACACGCCTGCGCCGCTCCGGTGTAGTCCCCGTGCGTGGACAACTGAGCCGCCGTCGGCGTGTTCGGGTTGCTGTTGAACTCGACGGACAGCTTGGTCAGCGCGGGGTCGAACTTCTTCCACCAGGTCGACTCGGACTCGGAGGTGCCGTCGGCCTGCCGAGCCGACAGGGCCAGTGTGTATTTGGCATTCCCGCGGTTCGACGAGACGTCGTCCTTCAGCTTGGAGAACTCCATAGGCAGGTCGGGCTGCGGGTCGTTGGAGCAGCTCGGCGTGGCCGGCGGCTTGTGCGCGTGGCCGGACCGTTCCTCCAACCAGACCACCAGGTTCGGGCCGTCCCACGTCTGTTTTCCGGAGCCGCCCAGTTCGGCGGTGCGATAGAGGTTGACCGGCGTCGAGCCACACGACCACGAGTGCGTCATCTCGGTCAGGAACTTGGCCGACCGGATCGTCTTGCCCGCGAGCGACGAGAGGTTGAACCGGAAGAACGAGCGGAAGTTTCCGGAGCCGTCCGGGTTCTTTCCCACCCGGGCCACTCCGTCGTCACGGGTGGCGTTCGTCGAACCGGCATATCCCCACAACGCCTTGTTGATCGTCGTCCATGGGTCGATGGCCACCGGGTAGGCGGTGTCCTTGCCCCGCAGCAGTGTCAGATCCGGACGGATGACCAGATCGGAGTTCCGCACCTCGGTCGACAGCTCTGCCTTGCGCGCCCGATCCGGCACCGTGCGCAGCGCATCCTGCCTCTCCTGAGCCGCGAAGGTCGCCAACGTCCGGTTGGTGTTCACCTGGGCCTTCGTCGTGAGGCCGGACGAGTCCCACATCAGCGCGTTGCCGGCGGAGAGCACCTCCCGCCCCGAGCCGTCCACAACCTGGAAGCCACCGCCGGCGCGCTGCCGCTTGGACAGGCCGGGGGTGTCGAGGCGGAACCGCAGCGTCTCCAACGCGGGGTTCATCGCCGCGCTGGCCGATTTCACCACGAGAACCCAGCTGAAACCGTCGCGCAGAGCACGCATCCGCAGGTCCACGTCAGGTAGCACCGACTCGTAGACGGCGGTGTCGGCCTCGACCCGGGGTCGGGGCAGCGAACCCGGCCAGGAGAGGGACATCTCCCCACCGCCGAGCGGTAGTCGTACCACCGCAGCCGTACCACCGGCAGAGAACGACACGTCCGCCAACGTGGCCACCGGTGTGACAGACCCGTCCGGCGCCTGCCGGAGCGAGGTGTCGATCGTGCGCCACCCCGTACCGTCTCGGCGGTTCACCCACTGTGGAACCGGATACGACTCCAGGACCAGAGACCCGTTGGGGGACGCCAGAACTCGGGAGTTCTCCGACTTCAGCGTCGTTACCTCGATGGCGCGGCCGGAACGCTTGGCGGCAACAAGAGCCTCGGATTCGGAGAGTTCGGCAGCCACCGGGGGTGCGTTGGGCGAGGGCTCCGCCGGTCCGGCTTCCACCCGTTGCGGTACGGAGACCACACCAGCGACGGCGATCGCCGCCGCCAGAAGTGTGTACCCTCCCTTCCGCGACCGGGCACGGATGCGTGCACGAGGGAACGTCACTGCGGACTCCTGTCTAGGGGTTCAGGGCATGCGCGGAAGGGATTGCGCCGGGGCCGGCAGCGGCGTGCAGGCGGCCCCGGCGCGGATCGATCGGGAAGCGCTACGCCTCGTTGGCGAGGGGGAGGATCTCCTCAGCGCTGAGGGCGCCCTGCCACACCCGGACCCGGCCAATGGCGCCCTTCACGTAGTCCCCGCTGTCGGAGGAGCCGATGCGAAGGGAACCAGTGGTGGCAAAGGTCGGCGCAATGCCCTCCTTCTCACCGACGAGAACGCCATTGATGTAGAGCCCGAGCGTCCTGGTGCCCGACTCGTAGGTCGCGGCGAGGTGGACGCCCTGGTTCAGGACCGGCGTGCCACTCCACTTGATGGTGGTGTAGGCGACGTTCGGCTCGAGTTGGTCCCTGTCCGGCACGACGATGGCCCAACCTGGTACGGAACCGGCCTGACGTTGCAGGTAGAAGGCGCAGCGCGACACCCCGCACTGGGAGAGCACCGTGTGGAAGCCGGTGAACGCCGACGGCTTCACCCACGCCGCGACCGTCCACGACCCCTCGGTCCGAAGCACCTGACCCTGCGTCTTCGCGGTGCCGGTGATCCCGTCCAAACAGAGCGCGTAGGCGCCGTTCGGGCCGGCGTTCTCGCAGACGGTCGCGCTCGGGGCAGCAGTGAGGCTGACCGGTCGGTTGTAACCCGAGGAGTCGCCCTGCTGCTGGACCGCGGCCAGATCCGGGTCGTCCATGAGCCACTCGCCGGTGAGCTTCGGCTTGACGACCTCGCCGAGTTCCGTCTCGTCGACGACCCGGTCCCACAGCCGGACATCGTCGATGTCGCCGTCGAAGTAGTTGCTCTCGACGGCGTTGTAGCGCACCCGCCCCACCTGCATGATGCCGGTGGACTTCCACAGCGAACTCAGTGGCTGGGTGCCGACCTTCTTACCGTTCACGAAGATCCGGATTTCCTTCGCGCCCGCGTCGTACACCCCGGCGATGTGCTGCCAAACGCCGATCGGCGCCCATTCCTTCGAGACGACCGAGGTACGGGTGTGGGTGGTGCTGTCGGCGGAGAAGGTGTGGAAGTACCAGCTGCCGCCCTTGTCCCTCTGCAACTGCCAGGCACCGTTGTTGGTGCCGTTCACGGCCACCACCGAGCCGAAGGTGCTCGTGCTGGTGATGCGTGCCCACGCCGCGACACTGAAGCTGCGCGACGAATCGATCGGAGGAGTCGCCGAGGTGGCCGCCCAGCCCTTGTTGGTGCCGAAACCCAACGCGCGATCGGCTGTGGTGTTCTTGCGGGTGCCGTACGTCCAGCTTCCCGTCCAGCCCACATTGCTGGTGAGGGTGAGGCTGGGGCCGCCCGCCGGCGTCGTGGCGGCCGTGGTGCCGGTGCCCTCGTCCATCTTCCAGACGGCCTTCGGCGCCGAATAGTTCTCGACCAGGAATTTGTAGTCGTAGGGGGCCGACGAGTTGCCCGCCTGGTCGCGACTGTAAACAGTGAGAACGTTTTCGCCGATCACATTCGGCGTCACCCACACGTCAGCCGAGCCGCCCAGCGTGGCCGCCCTCACCGTCATCTCCTTTCCCTTTGTGAGCCGGTAGACGTAGTCGTAGACGTCTGAAGCGCCGTTCGCGGAGAAGGTGAATCGTCCGGACAGGCCGACCGACCCCTGCACGTCCTGGTTGGTGCCCATGGGCGGCGACTCCAGGTAGGGCACGTCACCGGCTGAGGTCACCCTGGGCTTCTGGGCGGGCGCCGAGTAGTCGATGTAGAACTCACACCACGGTGAGCCCAGTGACGCGCCACCGAGGGTGTCCTTGGTCTGTACCTGCCATCGGTAGACCTCGCCGTCGGTGGTCTTGACGCTCAGCTGCACCTCCGCCGTTGCTCCCGGCGCCACTCCGGAATCGGTTTTCGGCCAGCCGGTCACGCCGGTCCAGGCGCCACTGACAAGCTTCTGGAGGGTGAAGACTCCGCTCAGCGACCCGCCGTTGCTGCCGTCCGGGTCGGAGACGGTCGCCTTGAGCCATGGGTAGTCCGATCGCACCATGGGCCGCGAGGTTCCCGTGACGCAGGACTGCTCCGGCCCGGTGTAACTCGCGTGCGTCGTCAACTGAGCCGCGGTCGGCGTGTTCGGGTTGGTGTTGTACTCGACCGACAGCTTGGTGACACCCGGGTCGAACTTCTTCCACCAGTTGCTCGTCGACTCCGAGGAACCGTCCGACTGCCGGGTCGACAGGGCGAGGGTGTAGTTGCCCTCACCTCGCGCGGTGGCAACGTCCGCGGCCAGCTTGCTGCCCGAGAACTCCATGGGCAGGTCCGGCTGCGGATCGTTGGAACACCCCGCTCCTCCTCCCGGCTTGTGCGCGTGCCCGGACCGTTCCTCCAGCCACAGCGCCAGGTTGGGACCATCCCAGCTCTGCTTGCCGGCGCTGGCCAGGTCGGCCGACCGCCAGAGGTTGACTGGCGTGTTCGCGCAGTCCCAGGAGTGGGTCATCTCAGTCAGGAACTTCGCGGACCGGACGTTCTTGCCGCCCAGAGAGGAGAGATTGAATGCGAAGAAGGATCGGAAAGTCCCACTACCGGATGGGTCCGCCCCAACCCGGGCGACGCCGTCGTCCCGGGTCGCGTTCTCCGAACCGGTGTAGCCCCAGCGCAACTTGTTGATCGTCGACCATGGGTCGATGACGACGGGGAACACCGCGTCCTTGTTCCGCAGCAGGGACAGGTTCGGCCGGATCACGAGATCGCTGCCCTGGATCCTCGCCGGCAACTCCGCCTTGCGGGCCAGATCCGGTGCCGACCGTACGACCTCCCGGTCTGCCTGAAGCCTCGACGCCGCGCCGCCAGCCTTCGGCGCCGCCTTCGCAGGTGTGACACCGGAGGAGTCCCACATCAGTGCGCTACCCGCGGACAGCACGGGCTGGCCCGAGGTGTCCACGACCTCGAAGCCTCCACCGGCGCGCTCCCGCTTCGTCAGCCCCGGGGTGTCGAGCCGGAACCGCAGCGCCTCCAACGCCGGGTTGGCCGCCGCCTGTTGCGACTTGACCACCAGCACCCAGGTGAATCCGTCGACCAGGGCCCGCAGCCGGAGGTCCACCTCCGGCAGCACCGACTCGTACACCGCGGTGTCGCCCTCGATCCGCGGAGCGGGAAGCGTGCCCGGCCACGTCAGCGAGACCTGCCCCGACCCGACCGGCAGGTGAACCGCTGGAGCGGCCCCGCCCGCCGAGAAGGACACGTCGGCCAACGTCGCCACCGGGGCGACCGTTCCGTCGGCGTTGCGCTGCAAGGCGGTGTCGATGTCCCGCCACCCGCCGCCATCGGACTTCTTCGTCCAGCGAGGGGTGGCGTACGACTCCAGGACCAGCGTTCCCTGTGGCGTCGCCAGTACGCGAGAGTTCTCCGACCTCAGACGAGAGGCTTCGACAGCCCGACCCGACCGCGTCGCAGCGGCGATCGCTTCAGGCTCGGAGAGCTCGGTGCTCGCTGTGTCGGTTGCCGACACTGAGGGTTCCCGCGCGCTGGCCGACCCAGGCGTGACCGCAGCGGTGGACATGGCCAACACGGTGGCGACCACGGTCATCCCCAGCCGACGCCACGCAGCGACGGCGGCTGTATGAGGTTCTTGCACTCGAAATCTCCTGAGTCACAGTGATGTGTTCGCCGCAGGTTTCACCCACGGTGGAATTGCCCGAAGGCCAGGGAGGCCGTCCTGTACGACGACCGACTGCCGATGACGCCGGTCAGCGCATCGGGACAGTGAAATGGTTACCCGGTTGGAAAGCTTCGCGGCCACGCCGTTCACGAAAGGTCGGCCACGACCCATTCACCATTGAGGCGTTTCGGATAGCGCGGCAAGCCGCCAGAGTAGGGCTCAAACCGTCGCCGAGAGGCTCAGCGGAATGGGCGCTTGCCGGTCCGCCCAAGAAATGGTGACGAAGCCCGACTGCTCGGATCTCGCCTGACCGGCTCATCACCAGCGCACCCGAGCCGCTGGTAGATGCCGATATCCACAACGTGACCTCGCACGTCGCCCTCCCCCGTGTTCAAGTGGGATGAAGGTAGGGATCATTGACAGGTCGTGTCAACCGCACCACCCAGCGCTACTTTGGGTAACCCCTGAAAGGAACCTGAACAGGGCGGTTCCCACCCACCGGCACCCACCGTCACCACCACTAAGACCGACCGGGGCGGTGGACGCGGCGCGAGTCCGTCACATTCTGCAATATTCAGAACACGTTCCGGATGGAGATTGAGCGCGCGACGTTTCTATTTAATTGCCGTGCAGCAACTCGCTGCCCTATTGAATGGCTCTGTCCAACTCCGGTCGCGGCAATTCATCCGGCTGTACGCCAGCACCCCGGTCCGCCGCGGACGGTCGTCGCTGATGTCGGAGCGAACGATGCCCAAGGCGGGCTGGGAGCCGCACGACAGCGGCTACTCGTACCCGCACCTGCTCGGCGCCACGAATGCGCCTAGGCTCAGCAGCATGGCGAGGTACTACGACGTGCATCCGGAGAACCCGCAGCCCCGGATCATCGGCCAGGTCGCCGAGCTGATCCGTGGTGGTGGGCTGGTCGCCTACCCGACGGACTCCTGCTATGCGCTCGGCATCCAACTGGGCAACCAGGACGGGCTGGACCGGATCCGCCAGATCCGCCACCTCGACGACCGGCACCACTTCACGCTGGTCTGCCGGGACTTCGCGCAGCTCGGCCAGTTCGTCCAGATCAGCAACTCGGTCTTCCGGCTGGTGAAGGCGTCCACCCCGGGCAGCTACACGTTCATCCTGCCGGCCACCCGTGAGGTGCCCCGCCGGATGCTGCACCCGAAGAAGCGGACCGTGGGCGTGCGGGTGCCCCGGCACACCGTCACCCAGGCGCTGCTGGCCGAGCTGGCCGAGCCACTGGTGTCGAGCACCCTGGTCCTGCCCGGCGACGAGGAGCCGATGACCCAGGGCTGGGAGATCAAGGAACGGCTCGACCACCAACTCGACGCGGTGCTCGACGCCGGTGACTGCGGTAAGGAGCCGACGACCGTGATCGACCTGTCCGGGCCCGAGCCGGAGATCCTGCGCCGGGGCGCCGGGGACGTGTCCCGCTTCGAGTGACGCGTCGGGTGCCGGACCGTAGCGGGGCGCGGCGGCCACACCGGTCGTACGCTCAGGGATCGGCACCGGCGAGCATTGGACATCCGGCATGCCCGACGCGGACGACATCAACGCCCTGGCCCGGTCCGCCGCGCACGGTGACCCGGCCGCGCTGACCGCCCTGCTGGTCGCGGTGCGCCCGGAGGTGCTGCGGCTGTGCGCACGGTTCCTGCCCAACCGGGAGGACGCCGAGGAGGCCTGCCAGGACACCCTGCTGGCGCTGGCCAACGGAATCACCCGCTTCGAGGGGCGCTCCTCGTTCCGCACCTGGCTGCACCGGCTGGCCGCCAACCGGGCCCGCTCCACGTACCGCACGCTGCGCCGCCGCTGCCGGTTGGAGGCCGGCGGCGTACCGGTGCCCGACCAGGCCGACCCCCGACGGACCAGTGTGGTCGCCGGCACCCGCCTCGACCTGCTCGACGCCTTCGACGCGGTCCGCCCCGACCTCGCCGACGTGATCGCCCTGCGCGACGTCCTCGGGCTGAGCTACCCCGAGATCGCGGCGCTGCTCGACGTGCCGGTGGGCACTGTGAAGTCCCGGCTGCACCTGGCCCGGCGGCAGGTCCGGCAACGACTCGGCACGGGATGAGCCCCGCCGCGCGAGGCCGCTCGATCCGCCGGCTCCTCGCCGGTGGCGTCGTCCTGGTGGCCGCCGTGTCGGTAGCGGCCTGCGGCGCCGACCCGGTAGCGCCGCTGCCCGTACAGCCACCAGTGGAGTCCCGACCGTCACCGACCCCGTCGGCGATCCCGGCGCCGACCGCATCGCCGTCCCGACCGCCGCCGACCAGCGGACGTCCGATCGCGGCACCGCCCGCACCGACCACTGCCCGGGGTACGCCGCACCGCCCGGCCACCACGTCGACGGCGCCGACCACGAGCTGCCAGGGCGCCGTGCGCTACGACCTGCCGCTGGCCGAGACCGAGCTTGAGCTGCTGCGGTCGCTCTGTTTCGCCACCGGCGCGGTGCTGCGGATCCAGGGCATCGGCCCCGGCCTGGTCACCGTCGACCGCCCGGAGCTGGTCTCGCAGCACTACGAGGCCGGCGTGGTGGACATCCGGTTCGTCCGCCCCGGCACCGTCGACGTCAGGATCCCGAAGGAGGCTCGGGAACACACGATCACGGTGGTGGTCCGCTAGTCAGAGTGTCGCCGGCGACGGGGCGCGACGGTGCCGCGCCCGGAGGAACTCGACGGCCGCGACCCCCAGCAGCACCAGAGCGGCGGCGAGGCCCAGCGCCAGCCCGGGCAGGTGCACCGAGAGCGGCGCCAGGGCGATCGTCGCGACGACACCGACGACGTGAGACAGCGGCACCCGCCCGTACACCTCGTGTTCCAGGACCGCCCGACCGATGAGGAAGAGCCCTGCGCCACCCAGGACGAGCGCGGCCATGGGTGCGGCGGGCCGCTCCCACGGCTGGGCGATGATCCGTTCCACGCCGGCGGCCGTCCCCACCACTCCGGCCACCATCAACCAGTGGGCGTACGGGTTGGTCTGCACCAGCCGAGTCCGGTGGGGTGATGCCTCGATGGCGGCGCGGAGCGTCGCGCCCGCTCCCTGGGCGTAGCTCCACCAGAGCACCGCCGCTGTCAGGAACGCGGTGGCGAAGGCGCCGATCCGATCGGGGGTGAAGGGCTGGTGGCTCAGGCTGAGGACGCTGACCAGGACGAGTTCACCCAGGGTGAGGATGTAGATCTGTTGGTACCGCTCGGCGAGGTGCTCCGGCGCGACCCGGTACTGCGGCAGGGGCGCCCGACCGGGGATGGGGAAACGGAACCCGAACGCGACGTAGTCCACACCCAGCGCGACGAGCCACACGGCGAGGCGCCACTCGGGGTCGGCCACCAGGCCGCCGACCACCCACAGGGTCCCTGACCCGAGGTTCCAGACCAGGGCGCGAAGGGAGCGCTCCTGCCCCTGGCGACCACGCAGGGATCGGATGAGCACCAGCCCTCGGCCCAGGTTTATCGCGGCCCAGGTGCCACCGAAGATCAGTCCGTGCTCGTGGAACGCCGTCGGCAGCGCGGCGGACATCAGCATGATGCCGAACATGATGCCGAGGATCAGCTGGGGAATCGGTCGCTTTCGTGGGCTGTACGTGTCGGTGATCAACGTGGTGGTCACCCAGACCGCCCACAGTGTCGACAAAGCGAGCAGAGCCTGGGCGATGCCGGTCCAGGTCTGCTCGGCCGCCATCGACTGCGACGTCAGGGTCAGGCTGGCGATGAAGGCGAGATCGAAGAACAGCTCCAGCAGGTCCGCGCGCTGCGGTCCGGTCGCCGTACGGGTAAACTGTCGACGCGCACCGTCCGTCATCGGTGCCCGCTCGATCCGTCGCCGCTGACGACGGACCGCCCGCCCGCGTAGGCAGCGCGGACCGCAGCCCGACAACACTTCTGCGCCACGCTGCCAGCCTTCCATCCGAGGGCCCGGCACCGGGCACGTTCGTCCGCACCACAGCAGCCCCGCTACCGGACCCGCACGCCGTCGAGCAATGCGTCCACGAAGTCGGGCCCGCCGTCCACCGGTGGCACGACCTGCACGTACACCAGAGCGCCATGGCCCGGATGCCGCCCCGCCGACTCGACGATCCGCGGTCGGCCCCGGTCGCAGCGGTACGCCACAACCGTCCACTCGACGCCCGCCCGGCGGGTGGTGCGCGCCGGCGCGGACGCGCAGTCCCCGTGTGTGCGCTCGGCCAGGAACCCGGCAGGCGTGGTGCGCGCCGCCGTGCTGGCCGAGACGCCGACGAACGCGCCGGGCACCCCGGGGTCGGCGGCCCAGCGGCGGGGTTGCGGCGACATCACCAGCGCCGGTTCCGCTTCGCCGTCGGCGTCGTACTGACCGGCCCAGGTCGCCCCGGTGGCCGACCAGCCGTCCGGCAACGTCACGGTGAGCGGTCCGGCGGTGTACGTGTCCCGTTCGGCCCCGGTGTGGCCCGGCTCGGGGCCCACCACCGCGACGGCCGCGACGGCCGCCCCGGCCAACAGCATCCGGTACGGGTGACGGGCCACCGGAGCGGATGACGGCGGCTGCCGTACGGCGGTGGCCCGGTCGAGCGCGGCGTGCAGCGCGGCGGCGTCCGGATAGCGGTCGGCTGGCCGGTGGGCGGTGGCCCGGACGAGCACCGCGGCCACCCGCGCCGGCACGCCGTCGCGCAGTCGCAGGGCGCCGACCGATCTGGGCGGGTCGGACCCGGGCTCGGCGGCGAGCAGCCGGATCCCGAGCCGACCGAGCCCGTACACGTCAGCGCGCGTGTCGATCACCGCGCCCGGGTCGTCCTGCTCCGGTGCCATGTAGCCGGGGGTACCGGCCCGGGCGGTGAGGCCGGAGGCGGCGGCGAGCGCCTTGGCGAGACCGAGGTCGGCGATGAGCACCCGCTCGGCGCCGGAGGCCACCCCGGTGGCATGGAACAGAATGTTGCCGGGGGTGAGGTCGCGGTGCACGACGCCGTGCCGGTGCAGCACGCTCACGCCCGCGCAGACCTCACCGAGCAGGCGCAACGCCGCCGGCACGGAGATCTCACCAAGAGCCAGCCGGTCGCGCAGGCTGCCGCCGTCCGCCCAGGCCAGCACGGCGTACGGCCGCCCGTCGGGCAACTCACCGACGGCATGCACCCGGACCAACCGCTCGTGCTCCAGCCGGCGCAGCAGCCGGGCCTCGTCGCGGAAGCGTTCCCGGACCCGGAGGTCGTGGCTCCAGTTCTCGGCCAGCACCTTGATTGCCACGTGTCCGTCGAGCATCGGGTCGTAGCCCAGCCAGACGGTCGCGAACGATCCGACGCCCAGCAGCCGCTCGATGGCGTACTGCCCGATCCGTTGCGGAGCCGTCACCGTGTCACCCCCGGCCAGCACGGGCGGTCGGCGTCTCTCTGAACAGTAGACCGGGCCGGTCGGAAAGCCGACGAACCGTTGGGCCGGGCGCGGTGACTAACAGGGCAGAGACCCATCACCGAAGGAGCGCACCATGAACCGACCCTCGATCCTTCTCACCACCGCCGCGCTGGCGCTCGGCACGCTCGTCCCGCTGGTCGACGCCGGTCCGGCCTGGGCAACCCCGGTGCTCGCTGGCGGCGCGCCAGCCTCGGCGCGTGCCCCGATGGCCGCCGCCACGCTCGCCGGGCACAGTCACCCGCAGGTGCTCGGCGTCGGCGGCGCCGGGGCGTACCGGATCGGTGCCAGCCTGGCCGTGCTCACCGCTGACGGGCACATCGACTGGACCGCGCCGAGCTGCGGCGGGGTGGTGCACGCCGGCGCGACCGGTTCCTGGGCCGGCGTGCTCATCCTGGCCTTCCGCGACGGTCGGCTGGTGGAGGTCGGTACGGCCACCGCGCCGCCGCAGTCCCCCGCTGGCGCCACTGTCGGCATGTCCTTCGACGAGCTGGAGGCGATCTACGGCCGGCGGGGTTCGCTGATCCGCAACGACGCGGGGGACGCCGAGGCGTACCTGGTCCGGGTCGGGTCGCGGGTGGAGCTGTTCACCGGGCACCCGATCCGGCCGGGGGTGGGCTACTTCCAGGTCGGGCCGGCCAGCTTCGTCGAGCGGAACTTCCGGCAGGGCGCGTCCTGCTGATCTGGCCCAGGTGCGGGGCGTCCGGTCTCCCCCGGGCGCCCCGCAGCTCGTATCTCCCCGAACGAAGGGTGGGCGGACACGATGATGTCGGGATGGACAACACTGTGTGCCACACAGTATGGTGTGACGCATGGTTAGCGAGGACGTTCTACGGACGCACCTGCAGGAGTTGCGTCGAGGCACCGTCGTGGTGGCCAGCCTGGTCGCGCTACGCCGACCGGACTACGGCTACGCGCTGCTGCAACGGCTCAGCGACCACGGCTTCCCGGTCGACGCCAACACCCTCTACCCGCTGCTGCGCCGCCTGGAGGACCAGGGGCTGCTGACCAGCGAGTGGAACACCGAAGAGAGCCGACCCCGCAAGTTCTACCGGACCAGCGACGAGGGCGAGTCGATGCTGAACCGGCTCCTCGACGACCTCGCCGCCGTGCAGACCTCCATCACCGGGCTGATCCAAGGAGTGGACCGATGAACACCCTGACCGACCGCTACCTCGCCGCCACCCTGCGATCGGTGCCCACCCAGCGCCGCGACGAGATCGCCAGCGAGCTGCGGGCCTCCATCGACGACATGATCGAGGGTCGGACCGACGGCGGGCAGGACGCCAGCACCGCCGAGCGGGAGGTGCTCACCGAGCTGGGCAACCCCGACGTGCTGGCCGCCCGGTACGCCGACCGCCGGCTGCAGCTCATCGGCCCGACCTACTACCTGCTCTGGCTGCGACTGCTGAAGCTGCTGCTCAGCTTCATCCCGGCGCTCGTCGGCACGGTGGTCGCGGTCGTCGACGTGGCGGACGGCAAGGGCTTCGGCGCCATCGGCAGCGGCATCGGCGTCGCCCTCGAGGTCGCGGTGCAGATCGCCTTCTGGCTCACCCTGACCTTCGCCCTCATCGACCGCTTCCACCCCGTCTCCGGCCTGCCCGACTGGACAGTCGACCAACTGCCGGACGTCCCCGCACACCGCGACATCTCCCTCGCCGACACCATCGCGTCGGTGATCATGCTGGTGGCGACCATCGGCTACCTGCCCTTCCAGCACTACCAGTCGTGGGTGCACGAGACCGACGGTAGGAACATCCCGATCCTCGATCCGGCGCTGTGGTCGTTCTGGCTGCCGGCGCTGATGGTCGTGCTGCTGGCCACCGCGGTGTTCGAGATCGTCAAGTACCGGATCGGGCACTGGAGCTGGCGGTTGTTCGGGGTGAAGGCCCTGCTCAGCCTGGCGTTCTCGCTGCCGCTGACCTGGCTGGCGCTCTCCGACCGGCTGCTCAACCCGGCCCTGGGCGACCGACTGAGCTGGCTGGCGGACGGTGACAACCGGAACACCCTCGGGGCCGCCATCGCGGTGGGCACGGCCGTGATCCTGGTCTGGGACCTGATCGACACCAGCACCAAGACCCGCCGTCGGACGGCGTGAGCTGAAGCGACACCCCACCCGACGGCCCGGCGCGAACCTCGCGCCGGGCCGTCGCCCGTCCGCCGGGCCCGGTCACGCAGCGCCTCCCGACGAGCGACAGTGCTGGCCGGCGTGGCATCGTTCCTGGATGACCGTGGCAGCGCGAGAGGAATGGCGTCGTCCGGGTCCAACGGCGGAGCAGCGCCGAAACGACCTCTGGATCGGCCTGGGGATGACCGGCCTGGCGCTGGTCAGTCTGACCCTGGCCCGCAGCACCGGCGCGTTCCTGCTGGGCCCACCGCCGTCCGGGGCGGAGCAACTGTTCTGGACCGTCGCGGTGACCCTGCCGCTGATCTGGCGGCGACGCCGCCCGGCCGCCACCCTGCTGGTCGTCTCGGTGGTGTTCATCGCCGCGCAGGCACGCTCGGCACCGGAGATCCAGTTCTCCTCCTGGGCCCTGTTCTGCGCGCTCTACACCATGGGCGCGTGGGGGCAGGACCGTCAGCTCTCCCGCCGGCTGCGGATCGGCGTGATCGCCACGATGTTCGCCTGGCTGGGGATCTACTACACCGTGATGATCGACCACATTCCGGCGGATTCCTTCTCCGAGGCCGTCGGGCCGGTGCCACCGGCGCTCGCCGCCATGGTCACCGGCGTCCTGCTCAACGTGCTGGTTTTCGCTTTCGCGTACTTCTTCGGCGAGACCGCGTGGGTGGCCGCACGCCGCGAGCACGAACTGCGCGCCCAGGCCGAGGACCTGCGTCGGTCGCAGGCCGAGGCCCGGGAACGGGCGGTGCTCGGCGAACGGGTCCGGATCGCCCGCGAGCTGCACGACGTGGTAGCCCACCACGTTTCGGTGATGGGCGTGCAGGCATCCGCCTGCCGCCGGGTGTTCGACCGCGACCCGGGTAAGGCCCGCACCGCGCTGACCGCCATCGAGCAGAGCGCCCGCACCGCCGTCGACGAGCTGCGTCGGATGCTCGGCGTGCTGCGGACCTCCGCCGGAACCGACGCCGCGACGCCGCCGGCCGGCGGCGTCGAACGGATCGACGAACTCATCGAGCGGGCTCGGGCCGCCGGACTGACGGCCACCCTCGGCGTGTACGGCGACCCTGTCGCGTTGCCCGAATCGGTCTCCCAGACGGCCTACCGGGTGACGCAGGAGGCGGTGACCAACACCCTGAAGCACGCCGAGGCGGCCCTGCTCGACGTGCGGGTCCGGTACCTGGCCCGGGAGGTGGAGGTCGACGTGACCGACGACGGGCGGGGCGGCGGGCGGAGCGACACCGTCGGGTTGGGCCTGATCGGCATGCGCGAACGGGTCACCGCCCACGACGGCGACCTGGAGGTCGGGCCACGGGCCGGCGGCGGCTGGCGGGTACGTGCCCGCTTCCCCCTGGCGGCGTCGGCGGACCGACCGGTGGGCCCACAGCGGGAGCCGAGCGACAGACAGCAGGCGGCAGCCGGCGCGGAGCCGTCGGCATGAGCGCGGCAGCCCAGCAGGCACCCGGCGCCGGTCCGGCGGTCCGGGTGCTGCTCGCCGACGACCAGCACCTCGTCCGTACCGGCTTCCGGGTCATCCTGGAGGTGGAGGACGACATCGAGGTGGTCGGTGAGGCCGCCGACGGCGAACGGGCCGTCACCATGACCCGAGCCACCCGCCCCGACGTCGTACTCATGGATGTGGAGATGCCCGGGATGGACGGCCTGGAGGCCACCCGGCAGATCGTCGCCGACGGCCCCGGGGCGCCCGCGGTGCTGATCCTCACCACCTTCGACCGCGACGACTATTTGTTCGCCGCGCTACGGGCCGGGGCCAGCGGCTTCCTGCTCAAGAACGGCACGCCGGAGGAGCTGATCGAGGCGATCAGGGTGCTGGCCAGGGGCGACGGCCTGCTGGCCCCGGAAATCACCCGCCGGGTCATCTCCTCCTTCGCCCGACCCGGCGACCCGTCGGGCACCGCCCACCGGGGTCCGGCCGCCGAGGCCGCGCTGGCCGAGCTGACCCCACGCGAACGGGAGGTGCTGATGCTGCTCGCCGCCGGGTCGAGCAACGCGGAGATCGCCTCCGCCATCCACCTGGGCGAGGCGACTGTGAAGACGCACGTGAGTCGGGTGCTGGCCAAGCTCGGCCTGCGCGACCGGGTGCAGGCCGTGGTGTTCGCCTACGAGAACGGTGTGGTCCGCCCCGGCGGGTGATGGCGTCCGCCGCGAGGTGGACCGCCGGCTCACCCGCCGGGCGGACGGCGCGGCGGCGTCATCGATCTAGCGTGAGTGCGTGACCAGAACGCTTCGCCTCGACGGCGTCGACCGCAGCTTCGGCGACCGTCAGGTGCTCAGGAACGTGTCCTTCGAAGTGTCCGCCGGCCGGATGACCGGTTTCGTGGGCGCCAACGGCGCCGGCAAGACCACCACCATGCGGATCATCCTGGGTGTGCTCGCCCCCGACGCCGGCGAGGTGAGCTGGGGTGGCGCCACGCTGACCCGGCAGGACCGTCGGCGCTTCGGCTACATGCCTGAGGAGCGGGGCCTCTACCCCAAGATGACCACCCGCGAGCAGGTGGCCTACCTGGGCCGGCTGCACGGGCTGGACGCCGCCGCGGCACGACGGTCCACCGACGCGCTGCTGGACCGGGTCGGGCTCGGCGAGCGCGGCGACGACCTGCTGGAGACGTTGTCGCTGGGCAACCAGCAGCGCGCCCAGATCGCCGCCGCGCTGGTGCACGACCCCGAGGTGCTGGTGCTCGACGAGCCGTTCTCCGGCCTCGACCCGCTGGCCGTGGAGACCGTCGTGGCAGTGCTGCGGGAACGGGCTTCGGCCGGCGCGCCGGTGCTGTTCTCCAGTCACCAGCTCGACGTCGTGGAACGCCTCTGCGACGACCTTGTGATCATCGGGGACGGGGTGATCCGGGCCGCCGGCAGCCGGCAGCAACTGCGCGACTCGTACACGGTGCCCCGCTTCGAGCTGGTCGTGGAGCACGACGCCGGCTGGGTACGCGACCACCCCGGGGTGACAGTGGTCGAGTTGGACGGCGCGCGGGTGATTTTCGACCTGCCGGCCGGCACCGACGAACAGCCGGTGCTGCGGGCCGCCCTCGCGCGCGGCCCGGTCCGCGCCTTCCGCCCGGTCAGCCCCTCGCTCACCGAGATCTTCCGAGAGGTCACCCAGTGAACGTCACCCAGGCCACCCGGCTGGTCGCCGAACGCGAGATCCGGGTCAAGCTCCGCGACCGCACCTTCCTGTTCGGCACGCTGTTCTTCCTGTTGATCGCCGCGGCCGGCACCATCCTGCCGCCGCTGTTCGCCGGCGGACCATCCACAGTGGCGGTGACCGAGAGCCTGGCCGCGCCGCTGCGCGCCGCCGGGCTGGAAGTCCGGGTCGTCTCCGATGACCGGGCCGCCGAACAGGCCGTCCGCGACGACGACGCGGACGCCGCGGTGGTCACCGGACCGGCCGTCCTGGCCATGGACGACGCCCCCGACGACGTGGTGAGGGCCCTGAGCACCCAGCCGACCGTCCGCCTGCTCGACCCGGACGCGGTCGATCCGGTGGTGGCGTTCCTGGTGCCGTTCGTCTTCGCGTTCGTCTTCTTCATCACCTCGCAGACGTTCGGTGTGCAGATCGCGCAGAGCGTCATCGAGGAGAAGCAGACCCGGATCGTGGAGATCCTGGTCGCCGCCGTGCCGGTCCGGGCCCTGCTGGCCGGGAAGGTGGTGGCCGGGGCCATCCTGGCGTTCGCGCAGATCGCCCTGATCGCGCTGGTGGCGGTGCTCGGGCTGCAGATCGGCGACAGCGGAGGTCTGCTCAGCCTGCTCGCCCCGGCGATCGGCTGGTTCGTGCCGTTCTTCCTGATCGGTTTCGTGCTGCTCGCCGCCATGTGGGCCGCGGCCGGCGCGCTGGCCAACAGGCAGGAGGACATCGCCGCGGTGTCGACGCCGGTGCAGCTCGCCGTCATGCTGCCGTTCTTCGCGGTGATCTTCCTGAACGACAACGCCACAGCGATGCGGGTGCTGTCCTACCTGCCGTTCTCGTCGCCCACGGCCATGCCGCTGCGGCTCTTCACCGGCGACGCGGCCGGCTGGGAGCCGATCGTCTCACTGGTCCTCCTGGTGCTCGCCGCCGGCGCGTTCCTCCTCGCCGGGGCCCGGGTGTACGAGGGGTCGCTCCTGCGCACCAACGGCCGGACCTCGCTGCGTACCGCCTGGCGGGAGCGGGAGACCATCGGCTGAGCCAGCGGTCCGCCCGCACGAGCGTCGGTGTCCTGACCGGATGCCGGCGCCCGCTGCCGTACGGCACCGTTCCGGGCGCTGTTCGGTGGCCGTGAACAGCGCGAACACTCCTACGTTGAGCCGATCCTCACGGCAACGACCTGGTCGTCGCCGGTTTTCCGGACCGGAAAGGCTCTCGATGTCCCCACCGATCAACCCACAGCAAATCCGCCGTCTGCTCAGCGCCGTGCTCGCTGTCGCCCTCGCCGGCACCCTCACCGCCCTCGTCCGCCCCGCGCCGGCCACCGCCGCCCCGGGCGACCTCATCCTCAACGGCACGTTCGACAACGGCAGCACCCAGCCCTGGTGGACCCGGCTCGCCTCGACCAGCACCACTGTCAACGCCGGGCAACTGCGCGTCCGCACCAGCGCCACGGTGGGCAAGCCCGTCTGGGAGGACCTCGTCGGTCACTTCGAGTTCGGGGTGACGGCAGCGCAGCCGTACCGGTTGCAGTTCGACGCCGCGGCCGACGTCAACCGTTCCCTGCGCGTCTCGGTCTCCCGGGCGGACACGCCCTTCACCTCAGCCGTCGACCAGAGCGTCACGCTGACGTCCTCGATGAGCCGGTACACCTTCGACTTCGTGTCCCCGTTCGGCGACCCGAAGGCGGTGCTGCTGTTCCACTTCGGTGGCCAGGCCGCCTCGACGGTCCGGTTGGACAACGTGTCGCTCACCCCGCTGGCGGTGAACCCGGCCACCGACCCGATCCTGTACTGGAACGGTGTCCTGCTGGCCACCTACAAGGCGCTGGACCTGCCACCCACCTCCTCGTCCCGCGAAGCCGCCATCCTGCACGCGTCGATGCACGACGCCGCCGTCTCGGTCACCGGGGTCGGCAACCCCTACCGGGTACGAGTGCCGGTCAGCTACCCGGGCACCATGGACAACGTCGTCGCGCCGTCACTGCACGCGGCCATCGACCGCGCCGCGTACGACGTGCTGACCGCCCTGTACGGCGGCCAGGGCCAGTCCTACGCACAGGCCCTCGCCACCGCTGTCGCGCTCCGGCCGTCCGGGGTGAACGCCGCCGAGGTCGCCCGTGGTGACACCGTCGGTGCGGCGGCGGCCGCCGCCAACCTCCAGGCCCGCGCCAACGACGGCTTCGACAACAACGCGGCCTATCCGGTGCAGGAGAACGTGCCCGGCGCGTGGCGGCCGACGAACGGCAAGGCGGCGGTCGGCCCGAACTGGGGACTGGTCACCCCGTTCGCGCTCACCTCTGGCCGGCAGTTCCGGCCCGGCCTGCCAGCCGGCGCCACCGGGTACGCCGACCTGCTCGGCAAGCAGGAGTACCGCACCCAGGTGCAGGAGATCCGCGACTACGGCGGTCGGACGTCGACGCTGCGGACCCCCGAGCAGACGCAGATCGCGTTCTTCTGGGCCAACGACCTGGGCGGCACGTACAAGCCACCGGGTCAACTCTTCGCGCACACCCGGATCGTGTCGGAGCAGCGTCAGCTCGGCATCCTGGCCAACGCCCGGCTCTTCGGGCTGGTCGCCCTCGCCCTCGCCGACGCCGCCATCGCCGCCTGGGACGCCAAGTACCAGACGCCCATCGACCTGTGGCGCCCGGTGACGGCGATCGAGGCGACGGAGGGCCCCGGCTGGCAGCCGCTGTCGAAGACCCGCGAGGGGGTGCCGTACACACCGCCCTTCCCGGCCTACATCTCCGGGCACGCCACCTTCGCGGGGGCCTGGTCCGCCGTGATGAAGAGGTTCTTCGGCACCGATGCGATCGCCTTCGACGCCACCACTGACGATCCGCACGCAGTGGGCGTGGTGCGGCACATGACCGGCTTCGACGATGCCGCCGAGGAGAACGCCCTGAGCCGGATCTACCTCGGCGTGCACTATCGGTTCGACGCGGACGCCGGGCTCGCCACCGGCCGTTCCGTTGGCGCGTACGTCTTCGCCAACCGCCTGCGACAGTGAATCGTCAGTCGGGATAACGGGGGGCTCCCCGTCCGGTCCATGGACCGGACGGGGAGCGTCACGCGTCACCCCTACGCGGCGCAGCTCCAGTGGCCGAAGTCGCCGGTACGAGACCAGACCTCCCGAGCCGTCCTGATGTTCCACGCCGCGTCCAGCGCCGTCTGACGGTCGACGCCGAACCGGGACACCTCCGTGTCGCTGAACTGGAACAACCCCCAGCGCCGCGATCCGTCCTCGACGACCTCCACCCGGTACGGGTCCAAGCCGGACAGGCAGCGCGCCAACTGCACCGCACCGGCCGGGTCCTCCGGGAACGTCCGCCGCAGATGTTTGCCGATCCGGTCCTCCGACCAGCTCGCGGGAACCTTGCGATCACCCGCCAACTCGTCGAACAACCGCTCGTCCGCTGTGCCACTGACCGGCAGGCCGCCAAACGCCTGGAACACCATCACCCGACTGGTGGTGTCCGGGCCGAACCAGCCGTCGACCGGCACTGTGAGTCCGCCGGCCACCAGGTGCTGCTGGAGGTTCAGCACGCAAGGGCCGTACATGCCCTGGCGCAGCACCTCCGGGCAGCCCGCAGCCGGGGAGCCGTCCATCGCGGCGGGGACGAGAGGTCGCAGCGTCACTGTCGCCCCGACCGTCAGGACGCCGAGCAGTGCCAGCAGCGCCAGCCGAAGCCAGCGGCGGGCCGGCCAGGGCGCCTCGGGTCGCGGCGGAACCGAGCCGACGCTCGGGCGGATGTCCGCCGCGGCGGTGGTGGAGGGGCCGGAGGGGGTCCGTTCCGCGTCGCTCTCCCCTCGATAGCGCTCGCCGAGACGAGCCTCGAGGTCCCGCCGTGTCGCCAGCCACCTGTCGACCTGGACCGCCGGGGTGCCGCAGGCGGCCAGCAGCGCTACCACTGTGCGTTCCCGGGGCAGCGTCGTCCGCCCCAGCATCGTCGCGAGGGTGCTCGGCGGCAGCCAGTGCCCGGCCGCCGAGGCTCGTCGGGCGAGCTCCCGGTAGGTCAGACCGGAACGCCGCCGCACCTCCCTGAGCAACGCCACGTACTCCCCCGCCGTGGCCGCCTGCGGCACCGGATCCCGGACAGCGTCATCCATCGAATCTCCCCGTGTGTTCGTGTGGTCGAGCCCGAACCCGTACCGGCGCGAGCCCGTCGGCCGTACACCGGTCAGCGGCGCGGCCATCGAGGAAAGACGCTAGGTAACCCGGTCGGCCAGGACAATGCCCGGCGCGCCGCGCTGGGCTGTCCGGGCAGCTCAGGGCAGCATGTCCGGATCCTGTCCGACCATGTCGGACAGTCGTCGGCACCCGACTTGCCCCTGCGTCCACAGTGTCTGGACAATCGGGCGATGATCACGAGGGAGCTACGCCCGGACGACGCGTCCGACCCGGCCGAATTCGTCGAGATGCTGCGCCAGCTCAAGGACCGGTCGGGGCTCACCTACCGGCAACTGGAGCAGCGTGCCGCGTCGACAGGCGACGTGCTGGCCCGTAGCACCGCCGCGGACATCCTGCGCCGGTCCACACTGCCGCGCCCGGAGGTGGTGGCCGCGTTCGTGCGGGCGTGCGGCGCGGGAGATCAGGTCGAGACGTGGCTGGCCGCCCGGCACCGCCTCGCGGCAGGTCAGTTGGCGCCGCCGCCCCCGGCAGCGGACCCCCCGCCGCTCGACGCGGTCACGACAGTGGCCCCGGAGCACTCCGGCCCGGCCCGCCCACGCTGGTTCGCGCGGCCCGCGCCGCTGGCGCTGCTCGTCGTCGCCCTGCTGGCCACGCTCGGCGTGGGCTTCTGGATCGAGCGACGCGACGACGAGCAGGGAAAGGCCGCGCACACCACCGATCCGACCGCGTCGGCGGGGAACGGTGCCCGATTGCCGAGTGGGGGGCCCAGTCAGATCCGCCCCGTCCGCAGCCCGCACCTCTGCCTCACCGAGGGGCGTGATCGCACCGGCCAGTACACGAAGGAGATAGCGGTCCAGCGGCCCTGCACGGAGGCCACCCCACCGGACACCTCGCTGGAACCGGTGGCCGACGGAATGTTCTTCATCCAGTGGGTCCACCCGGTGCTCGGAAAGGGTTGCCTCACCATCCGCGACGAGGACCCCGGCCGGAACCTGCTCGAACCCTGGAACGAGAAGGACTGCAGCGCGAACAGGCCGAAGCAGGTGTTCCACTTCGAACCCACCGGCGCGACGCCCGACTCGTACCGCATCCGGCCCGACCGCAGCGAGTTGTGCGTCGGCCTGCGCGACGACGACAGCGACGGGGCGGACGCGGCGCTGGTCGAGCCGTGCACCGGCGGCCTGGATCAAGTATTCCTGGTCAACGCGCTGCCCGGGAACTGACGTCGGCGCCGATCAGCGCGCGGGTGGCACCTGATCCCAGCCGGCGGGCAGCGGGGGCGCCGTCCAGTCGGGGTCGGGCTGCCAGGTGGCCCACGACGGGTCCCACCAGCGCTCACCGCCATCGAGCAGGGCGGCGATCCGGTCACCCTCGGCCTGGATGGCGTCCGCCATGCCCGGGTAGCGCCCCTCGACGAGGCGCTGGGCGAACATCTCCACGTCCTTCCAGACGTAGCGGTCGGCGTCCGCGGCCCACCACAGGTCCAGCTCGTGGTCCAGGGTGTCCACCCCGATCGGGGTACGCCGCACCGGGTCCTGGAGGTTGAAGTACCAGCCGGCGAAGTCGCGCCCCGGCCCGGTCCAGAACACGTCGACCGAGTGCGCCTCACCGGGGCGTTGCAGCATCAGCTTGCCGTGCCCGGACCAGGAGCGGTGCCCGTTGACCTCCCACGGATGCCGCCCGCAGGGGAAGACGCCGGTGTCCGGGAAGCCGAACTCGGCCCCCGGTGGGAGGTAGAGAGCGAGCAGGTCGGGCGAATCCTCGACGCAGATCGTCGGGCAGCCGAACCAGACCTCACCCCGCAACACCTCACGGCGCACCACAGTGTCCCCAGCCGCAAACCGCTCCACCACCCCGCACCCCCTCCTCACTCACCGCCACAGCCCCGCCCCCCGGCCGCGATCTTGCACTTTCTGTTGAGGATATGCCCCGCGATGACCCGGTCTGTCGGGTCAGAAAGTGCAAGATCGCGGCGGGGTGAGGCGGGTGAGGCGGGGCGGGGGCCACGGCGGGGTCAGGCGTCGACCGCCGCCATCACGTCGTCGCTGACGTCGAAGTTGGCGTAGACGTTCTGGACGTCGTCGCAGTCCTCAAGGACGTCGATCAGTTTGAAGATCTTGCGCGCGCCCTCTTCGTCCAGCGGCACGTTGACGCTGGGGATCAGGGAGGACTCGGCCGACTCGTACTCGATGCCGGCGTCCTGCAACGCCGTGCGCACCGGGATCAGGTCGGTCGGCTCGGAGACCACCTCGTACGCCTCGCCGATGTCGTTGACCTCTTCGGCGCCGGCGTCCAGGACGGCCAGCATCACGTCGTCCTCGCTGGTGCCCTCCTTGGGGACGATCACCACGCCCTTGCGGGAGAACATGTACGACACCGAGCCGGCATCGGCGAGCGAGCCGCCGTTGCGGGTCAGCGCGGTCCGTACCTCGGTCGCCGCGCGGTTGCGGTTGTCGGTGAGGCACTCGATGAGCATGGCGACGCCGCTCGGGCCGTACCCCTCATACATGATCGTCTGCCAGTCGGCGCCGCCGGCCTCCAGGCCGGAGCCGCGCTTGACGGCGCGATCGATGTTGTCGTTCGGCACCGAACTCTTCTTCGCCTTCTGGATGGCGTCGAAGAGCGTCGGGTTACCGGAGGGGTCACCGCCGCCGGTCCGCGCGGCCACCTCGACGTTCTTGATCAGCTTGGCGAACATCTTGCCGCGCTTGGCGTCGATGACGGCCTTCTTGTGCTTGGTCGTCGCCCACTTTGAGTGGCCGGACATCTTCTACCTCCGTTGCTACCCGCCGTCTGCATCGACCGCACCGCTCACGCCCTGCTCCCGCCGGCGCACGCGGAGGTGCCGGTCAGCTCTGGTGGAAGCCGTGGCGGGCAGATGGCCCTGCCGAATCTCCGCAATCCTACCGACGTCCCCCCGGTCCCTGTCATGCACCGCGCACGGCACTACCGCCCGGCCCCGACGGACCAGGGCAGACGGGACAAAAAACCCCGGACGAGACCACCACCGCGGCGAGCATCATGGACAGCCCGGCGCGGTCGGCCGCCGTTCAGCAGACGGCGCGGACCAGGTCCACGAAGTACGCGTGCACCCGCACGTCGCCGGTGAGCTCCGGGTGGAACGAGGTGGCCACCAGGTTGCCCTGTCGCACCGCCACGATCCGGTCGGCGGCCGGACCGTCGGACACCACCCCGATGACCTCGACGCCGGCACCGACCCGCTCGACCCACGGCGCGCGGATGAACACCGCGTGGAACGGCTCGCCCGGCACCCCGACGACGGTCACCGGGGCCTCGAACGAGTCGACCTGCCGGCCGAAGGCGTTGCGCCGCACGGTCATGTCGATGCCCGCGAAACCCCGCTGATCGGGTCGACCGTCGAGCACCTCGGTCGCCAACATGATCATCCCGGCGCAGGAGCCGTAGACCGGCATGCCGTCGGCGATCCGCTTGTCGATCGGCTCGCGCATCTCGAAGATGTCGGCGAGCTTGCTCATCGTGGTGGACTCGCCGCCGGGGATGACCAGGCCGTCGACCGCGTCCAGCTCCGCCGGACGGCGGACCGGGCGGGCGTCCGCGCCCGCCGCGGCCAGCGCCGCCACGTGCTCGCGGACGTCGCCCTGGAGCGCGAGCACACCGATCACGGGTGCCGTCATTGTCACACCGTTCCCCTCCGCGTCCGCCGTCCGGAAAGAGCGATCACCAACCGCGCTCGGCCAGGCGGTGCGGCTGCGGGATCTCATCGACGTTGATGCCGACCATCGCCTCGCCGAGGCCCCGGGACACCTTGGCCAGCACGTCCGGGTCGTCGTGGAAGGTGGTCGCCTTGACGATCGCGGCGGCCCGCTGAGCCGGGTTGCCCGCCTTGAAGATGCCGGAACCGACGAAGACTCCCTCCGCGCCGAGCTGCATCATCATCGCCGCGTCGGCCGGCGTGGCGATCCCGCCCGCGGTGAACAGCACCACCGGCAGCTTGCCGCTCTCGGCGACCTCCTTGACCAGCTCGTACGGGGCCTGCAACTCCTTGGCCGCGACGTACAGCTCGTCGGTCGGCAGCGAGGCCAACCGACGGATCTCCTGACGGATCTTGCGCATGTGGGTGGTGGCGTTGGAGACGTCACCGGTGCCCGCCTCGCCCTTGGAGCGGATCATCGCCGCGCCCTCGGTGATCCGGCGCAGCGCCTCGCCCAGGTTGGTCGCGCCACAGACGAAGGGCACTGTGAACGCCCACTTGTCGATGTGGTTCGTGTAGTCGGCAGGGGTCAGCACCTCGGACTCGTCGACGTAGTCCACGCCGAGCGACTGGAGGATCTGCGCCTCGACGAAGTGGCCGATGCGGGCCTTGGCCATCACCGGGATGGAGACCGCCTCGATGATCCCGTCGATCATGTCGGGGTCGCTCATCCGGGACACTCCGCCCTGCGCACGGATGTCGGCGGGCACCCGCTCCAGGGCCATCACCGCGACGGCGCCGGCGTCCTCAGCGATCTTGGCCTGTTCGGCGTTGACGACATCCATGATCACGCCGCCCTTGAGCATCTCGGCCATGCCACGCTTCACGCGGGCGGTGCCGACGACGGGGGCGGTACCGGTGTTCGACGCGGTGTTTTCGGGCACGGGTCATCGCTCCTTGGACATGCTCTGGGGGTGGCAGCGAAAATGCTACGCGCGGTTCAACACCGCGCCGACAGCCAATCAGACCCCCGGTGGCCTGCACTGTGGCAGTGGTCACCAGCCCGCCCGGACCCGTCCGGGAGCAGGCGGCGACCCTCGGAGCTCAGGCGGCGGGGACGTCCGCCGGCACGACGAGGGTCGGGTCGTCGATGTCGAAGTAGCGCGGCCACTCCCGGCCCCGCCCCATCCGCAACAGGCGCACCAGCGGCCGGCTGCGCGCCGAGCGGGCGTCGCGGACCAGATCGGTGTGCACCTGCCGGGACAACGCGAGCCGACGACTCGCGGCGATGACCGCCGCACAGTCCGGGTCGCCCGAGTCCAACTGGACGCCGCGCAACTGCCGGGTGAGGTCGTTCTCCGCGGCCTCCCGCTCGTCCGGGCTGGCGTCCAGGGCGATCCGCGCCGCCGCGTACAGCTCGACGCCGAAGCGCCGCTCAGCCAGGACCGCGGCCGCCGCCGCGCGGCGCAACAGGTGGGCGTCGAGGGCCCGGGCCGCCAGCTCCGCGCGGCCCTGTAGTCGCTCGACCCGGCCGGCGGTCCAGAAGAGGTACGCCGCGACCAGCCCCACGACCACGCTCGCGGCCACCACCCACCACATGTGCGGCATCGTAGTGCTGCTCCGTTTCGTCCGATTGGGCGCGGCCGGACCGGTCCCGCCGGTCACCACCGCACCATCCGTCACACCGGCTCAGCCCAGCCCCACCCATTCCTGGTCGATGACCCGCCCGTCGGTTGCCTCGATCGCCGCTGCGTATACCTCCAGAACACGGCGGGCAACCACCGGCCAGTCGAAATTCGCCACCACCTGATCACCGCAGGCGCTCAGCGTGGCCCGCCCGGCCGGGTCGTCCAGCAGCTCGGCCAGCACGGCACGCAGCCCCACCGGATCGCCGGTGGGGAAGAGCCGACCGGCCCGCCCACCGTCGAGCACCCGCCGGAAGGCGTCCAGATCACTGGCGACGACGGTCGTACCCGCGGCGAGGGCCTCGGTGAGGATCATGCCGAACGACTCACCACCGGTGTTTGGTGCGACGTAGAGGTGGACACTGCGCAGCATGCGCGCCTTGTCCGCTTCGCTGACCAGGCCGAGGAACGTGATCCGCTCGTGCAGTTCGGCCGGGAACTGGTCGTACAGGTCGTCGGGGTCACCCGGGCCGGCGACGAGCAACCGCAGACCGGGCCGGGTGGCGGCCAACGCCACGAACGCGTCGCGCAGCACCGGGAAGCCCTTGCGTGCCTCGGTGAACCGGCCCAGGAAGCCGAGCGTGCCGCCGGTGCCGGCCGCGCACTCCCCCGGCCAGCCCGGCAACGGCTCGGCGTCGGCGAACTTGGCCACCGCCACCCCGTTGGGGATCTCCACCGCCCCGCCGTCCATGTGCTCGACCTGCACCTTGCGGGCCAGCGCGCTCACAGCGATCCGGGCCGTGATCCGCTCCAACACGATCTGGAGCACACCCTGCGCGGCGGCGAGGACCCGCGAACGGGTCATCGCGGTGTGGAACGTGGCCACCACCGGGCCACGGGCGGAGAGCACGGCCAGCAGCGACAGGCTCAGCGTGAGCGGCTCGTGCACGTGCAGCACGTCGAAGTCACCGTTGGTGATCCACCGCCGTACCCGGGCGGTCGACACCGGGCCGAACGCGATCCGGGCCACCGAACCGTTGTACGGCAGCGGAACTGCCCGCCCGGCGGACACCACGTACTCCGGCAGCGGCGAATCCTCGTCGGCCGGCGCGAGCACGCTCACCTCGTGGCCCAGCGCGATCAGCGCCTCGGCGAGGTCCATGACGTGGTTCTGCACCCCGCCGGGCACGTCGAAGGAGTACGGGCACACGATGCCGATCCGCATCTGTCAGCCCACCTCCTCAGGCCGGGCCGGAGGCCGACGAGGGCAGCGCCGCGCCCGCCCCCGACCTCGCCTGGTCCAGCCACATCCGCTGCAACATGTGCCAGTCTTCCGGATGCCGGGCGATACCCGCGGCCAGACGGTCGGCGATCAGCTGGGTCAGCGACCGGACCCGCTGGTCCAGTGGCCCCGCCTCGGGGCCGGGCACCGGCAGCGGGCCAGCCAGCGACGCACAGGCGGCGTCCGGTTCGTACCACATCGAGGCCACGTAGAGCGGCGCGCCGGTGTGCAACGCGAGCAGCGCCGGCCCGGCGGGCATCCGGGTCTTCGCGCCGAAGAAGTCCACCTCCACCCCCCGGGCGGAGAGATCACGGTCGGCCAGCAACGGCACCACCGCGCCGGCCCGGAGCCGGTCCAGCAGCACGTCGAACGCCGGACGCGGCCCACCGTGGGTCGGCAGGATCTCCATGCCCAGCTCAGCGCGGAAGGCCATGAAACGCCGGTACACGCCCTCCGGCTTGAGCCGTTCCATGACAGTGGTGATCGGCCAACCGGTGGCCGCCACCCAGGCGCCCGCGGCGTCCCAGTTGCCGGCGTGCGGCAGGGCCACCACCGCGCCCCGGCCGGCGGCCACGTCAGCGGCGAGCAGCTCGGCGCCCTCGAGCCGGAAATTGGACAGGATCTGCGACCGGCTCAACCCGGGCAGCCGGAACGCCTCCATCCAGTACCTGGCGTACGAGCGCAACCCGCGCTTGACGAGATCGTCCAGCTCGGCCTCGGACAGCTCCGGGCCGACCACCCGACGCAGGTTCGCGCGCAGTCGGGCCGTACCCCCGTTGGGGCGGCGATGGGCGCGGTCCGCGCCCGCCTGGAACGCCGCCGCCACCACCGGCCGGGGTAGCGCGCGGACCACCCGCCACCCGGCGATGTAGCCCAGCTCGGTGAGGTTCACGCGACTCGGCCGCCGGTCGTCAGACGCCGGGGCACCGGCACGGCACTCATGCCTGGCCGTCCGGCTGGAGCTGCTGGGCCTGGCGGTAGACGTGCGCCATCCGCTGCCCCACCGTGAAGATCGACACGGCGGCGAGCAGCCAGAGCGCGATCTCCAGGGCCGGATCGACGCCGACACCGGTGAGAATGCCCCCGACCCCGACGATCAGCAGTCGTTCGGTGCGCTCGGCGATGCCCACGTTGCAGGTCATGCCGAGCCCTTCGGCGCGGGCCTTGACGTAGGAGACGAGGCCTCCGACGGCCAGGCAGACCAACGCGGCGGCCACCCCGGAGTGGTCGCCCTGCGTGGCCAGCCAGTACGCCACAGCGCCGAAGACGGCGCTGTCGGCTACCCGGTCCATGCTTGAGTCGAGGAACGCGCCGAACCTGGTGGAGCCGCCGCTCATCCGGGCCATCGTCCCGTCGAGCAGGTCGGTGAGCGCGAACAGGGTGACAATCAACGCGCCCGCGACCAGGTGGCCGCGGGCACCGAAGCCGAGCGCGCCGACGAGCACACCAACGGTGCCCGCGACGGTGACGGCATTGGGGGTGACGCCCGCGCGCAGCAGGGCGCGGGCAATCGGCTCGACGACGCGGGTCATCCCCGCGCGGGCCGACACTTGGAAGATCTTCGCCATGGCGGTCCCCACGATAACGGTCCGCCCAGCTCCGGCGATACGGACGGTACCGCCGACCCGCCCGGGGGAGGCTTGTGCCTACCCGGCAACGGGTGTGAGATCGGGTCGGGAGGTGAGCCAGCTCACCCGTCCGCCCGTCCCGTTCCCGCTGTGCAGCAGACCACCGGAGGATATCGCCGCGCACTCGCCCCGGGCCGCTACCCGTCGCGCGGCGGTCGCCACCACCACCGGCTGAGGGAGGTGCGCCCCATGGCGCAGAAGAGTCACGACAAAGGTTCCACCGGCGGCACGCCAGTGGTGACCGAGCCCGAGCGGGTTCGCAACGTGGTGCTCGTCGGGCATTCCGGGGCGGGCAAGACCACACTGGTTGAGGCCCTGCTCGCGGCGACCGGCACGATCGGCCGCGCCGGCACCGTCGTCGACGGCACCACAGTCGGCGACCACGACCCCGCCGCCGTACGCCAGCAGCGCTCGGTCAGCCTGTCCTGCGCGCCACTGCTGCACAACGGCATCAAGGTCAACCTGCTGGACACCCCCGGGTACGCCGACTTCATCGGCGAGTTGCGCGCCGGGCTGCGAGCCGCCGACGCCGCGCTCTTCGTGGTCTCCGCGGCGGGCGGCATGGACGCGGCCACCGTCGCGCTGTGGGAGGAGTGCGCCGCTGTCGACATGCCCCGCGCTGTCGCGGTGGCCCGACTGGACCAACCCCGCGCCGACGTCGACGAGACGGTGGCGCTCTGCCAGCGCCTCTTCGGTGACAACGTGATGCCCCTCTACCTGCCGATGCTCGGCGACGACGGGGTCTCCACCGAAGGGCTCCTCGGCCTGATCACCCGTCGGGTCTTCGACTACAGCGCCGGGCTCCCCGCCGACGTCCGCGACCCGGACCCGGAGCACCAGCGGGCCATCGACGAGTCCCGCGACGAGCTGATCGAGGGGATCATCGCCGAGAGCGAGGACGAGACCCTCATGGACCGCTACCTCGACGGTGAGGAGATCAGCACCGAGGTGCTCATCGACGACCTGGAGAAGGCAGTCGCCCGGGGGCACTTCTACCCGGTGGTGCCGGTCTGCGCCCAGACCGGTGTCGGCCTGGATGTGCTGCTGGAGGTGCTGACCGCCGCGTTCCCGTCGCCGCTGGAACACGAGCTGCCGGCGGTGACCGGCGTGGACGGCTCGCCGCGTCCGCCGCTGAGCTGCGACCCGGCCGGGCCACTGGTCGCCGAGGTCGTCAAGACCACAGTCGACCGCCACGTCGGTCGGGTCTCGCTGGTCCGGGTCTTCTCCGGCACGCTGCGCCCCGACCAGACTGTGCACGTCTGCGGGCACGGCATGGCCGAACGCGGGCACCCCGACCACGACGCCGACGAGCGGGTAGGGCACATCTACACCCCCCTGGGCGCCACACTGCGTGAGGTGTCGCTCTGCGTCGCCGGTGACATCTGCGCCATCACCAAGTCGGGCAGCGCCGAGACCGGCGACACCATCTCGACCACCGACGACCCGCTGCTGATCGCCCCCTGGGAGATGCCGGAGCCGCTGCTGCCGGTGGCGATCGCCGCCCACAGCCGCGCCGACGAGGATGCCCTGGCCCGCAACCTCGCCCGTCTGGTCGCCGGCGACCCCACGCTGCGGCTGGACCGCAACCAGGAGACCCACCAACTGGTGCTCTGGTGCATGGGTGAGGCGCACGCGGACGTGGTGCTCGACCGGCTGCGCGCCGGCGGTGTCGAACTGGACACCGAGCCGGTCAAGGTGTCGCTGCGCGAGACCCTGACAGTGCCCGCGAAGGGGCACGGCCGCCACGTCAAGCAATCCGGCGGCCACGGCCAGTACGCGGTCTGCGACATCGAGGTCGAGCCGCTACCCCGCGGCAGTGGCTTCGAGTTCGTCGACCGGGTGGTCGGAGGTGCGGTGCCGCACAACTACATCCCGTCCGTGGAGAAGGGCGTCCGCGCCCAACTGGAGCGCGGGCTGGTCGCCGGGCACCCCGTGGTGGACCTGCGGGTGACCCTGGTCGACGGCAAGTCGCACAGCGTCGACTCCTCCGACGCGGCCTTCCAGACCGCCGGCGCGCTGGCGCTGCGCGACGCCGCCGAGCGCGGCCAGCCGGCCCTGCTGGAGCCGATCGACGAGGTCACCATCAGGGTTCCGGACGGCTCGGTGGGCACCGTGCTGGGCGACCTGTCCGGCCGACGCGGCCGGGTGCTCGGCACCGAACCGGACCAGGACACCGAGGGCCGCACCCTCGTCCGCGCCGAAGTGCCGGCCACCGAGCTGCTTCGGTACGCCGTCGAGCTGCGCTCCATGACGGCCGGCACCGGCACCTTCCGCCGTCACTTCGTCCGCCACGACCCCATGCCCGCCCACCTGGCCGACCAGACCCGCAAGGAACAACTCCCCTAACCCCCAACCCAACCCAACCCCGGCCCGCCCCGCCCCGCCCCGCCCCGCCCCGCCCCGGCGATCTTGCACTTTCTGTCGTCCTTATGTCGCTCTCGCGGCATAAGTCCCCGCAGAAAGTGCAAGATCGGCGAGGGTTGGGCCGCCCTCCGGGGTCGATCATGGAGTTGTGGTGGGCGGAATGCCGATCCATGCCCGTTTTGCGGGGCACCACAACTCCATGATCGACCCGGGAAGGGCGGGGGCTATGGGTGGACTGTGGGGTGGGTGGGGCGGGGCCAGTGGGGGCGGTCGGCGTCGCGGAGGGCTGCGGTGCGGACGGCGGCGAGCTGACGCTCCACCTCGACGAACTGGTCCGCCGGCAGCGGGCCCCGGTGCAGCGCGGCGGCGTTCTCCTCGACCTGGGCGACCGTACGACAGCCCGGGATCGGGATGGTGCGACCGCTGCGCGCCCAGATCCAGCCCAACGCGCCCTGGGCGAGGGTGCGCCCGTCGGCGGTGAGCGCGGCACGGACCGCGCCGACCCGACGCAGCCACTCCGGTGCCGGCCGACCACCCCGGAACCACTCCAACCAGCCCGGGGCCAGCCCGCGTACGTCGTCGCGGGGCAACGTCGACCCGGCCGTGTACTTGCCGGTGAGCAGCCCCATCCCGAGTGGGCCCCGGTTGACGCTGGCCAGGTCGTACTTGTCGCAGACGGCGAGCAGCTCGGGGGCGTCGCGCAGCACCGACAGGGCGTGCTGCACGGCGGTGGCACCGGCGGCGGCGTGCCCGAACGCGGCAGCCCGATCCGTGCGGTCGGTGCTCCACCCGTACGCGCGGATCAGGCCCTCGGCCACCAGGTCCTCGCAGGTCCCGATCAGCGCCTGCGCCCTCGGCACCGACAGCTCGGCCAGGTGCAGCTGATAGAGGTCGATCCGGTCGGTGTTCAACCGGCGCAGTGAGGCGGTCACGGCACTGCGCAGGTACCCGGGCGACGCGTCCTCGCCGGTGGCCTGCCGGCTCGCCTCGTCGAAGGTGTAACCCCACTTGGTGGCGATCACGGCGTCGTCGCGGCGGCCGGCGAGCGCCCGACCGAGCACCCGCTCACCGTGCCCGGCCCCGTACGTGTCGGCGGTGTCGAAGAGGGTGATCCCCAGATCGAGTGCCCGGCGTACCGCCCGCACCGACTCGTCGTCGTCGACAGCGCCCCAGCCCAGTGGCTGAGTGCCCTCCGCCCAGGGTCCGCCGATCGCCCAGCACCCCATGCCGAGGGCGCTGACCTCGATGCCGCTGCGCCCCAACACCCGTGTCGTGACTGCCATCGGCCGATCGTGCCACCTTCGACGGGCCGGGGCGTAGCAGATCCGCGGGCGGACACGCGGGCGCACGGAGACGGTCACGGTCCGGCATGATCAACGCCATGCGACGGCTCGGAGTGGACATCGGCGGAGTGATCATCGAGCCGGCCGACGACGACGCGGACACCTCGTTCTTCGGCGCGCACTACCTGCGTACCCCGGCCGTCGTCGGGGCGTTCGACGCGCTCGCGGCGCTCGGCCCGGCGTTCGACGAGGTGCACCTGGTGTCCAAGTGCGGGGAGGCCACCGAGCGGCGCACCAGGGAGTGGCTGGCCCACCACGACTTTCCGGCGCGCACCGGCGTCCCGGTGGAGCGGCTGCACTTCTGCCGCACCCGAGCGGACAAGGCGCCGATCGCCAGCCGCCTCGACCTGACCCACTTCGTGGACGACAAGCTTGAGGTGCTCGGCTATCTCGACTCGGTGCCGCACCGCTTCCTGTTCCGGCCCCGAAAGTCCGAGGTCGCCGCACACGCCGCGCTGCTGCCCCGCGTACACCGGGTGGAGAGCTGGTCGGAGCTGACCCCGCTGCTGCGCGCCGACTAGCCGGATTGGTGCGCGGGTCGCGCGACCGGCGCGGCGCGGCCGGCGGCGGTCAGGACGGCCAGGCGCGGGCGAGCAGGTCGCGGGTGTCGCCGAGCAACTGCGGCAGGACCTTGGTGCGGCCGATGACCGGCATGAAGTTCGCGTCGCCGCCCCAGCGCGGCACCACGTGCTGGTGCAGGTGCGCGGCGATGCCAGCGCCGGCCACCCCACCCTGGTTCATGCCCAGGTTGAAGCCGTGGGCGTTGCTGACCTTGCGGATCACCCGCATGGCGGTCTGGGTGTACGACGCCAGCTCGGTGGTCTCCGGCACGTCCAGGTCGGTGTAGTCGGCGACGTGCCGGTAGGGGCAGACCAACAGGTGCCCCGGGTTGTACGGGTAGAGGTTGAGCACCACGAAGACGTGCTCGCCCCGGGCCACCACCAGGCTCTCCTCCGGAGGCAGCTGCGGCCCCCGGCAGAAGGGGCACCCGGTGGGCTTCTCGTAGCCCTCGGCCGGGCGGTCCTCGCCGGAGATGTAGGTCATCCGGTGCGGCGTCCAGAGCCGCTCCAAGCCGTCCGCCATGCCGTCACTGTCCGTGTGCCGTTCCGCCCCTGTCACGAGCCGATCCTACGGAGCCCCGGGGGCAGGCCGCGACACCCGCCTTTCGGGCACCCCGGGACTGCAAGTTCTTGACGGATCAAAGTCGAAGCATGAAACTTCCGTTCATCCACGTACTTCCATGCATTGATGGAGGGCTTCATGTTCCGACGGCTCGGCAGATTCCTCGCGGCACTGGCGTTGACCGCCGCCACCACAGTGGCCGGCGTCACAGCCGCCGCCGGCGCGGCCCAGGCGGACGGCTGCTACACCTGGGGACGCACCCTGTCCCAGGGGGCATCCGGCGAGGACGTCCGGCAACTCCAGATCCGGGTCGCCGGCTACCCCGGCTACGGCGCGGTGCTCACCCTCGACGGCGCGTACGGCCCAGCCACCCGATCGGCGGTGATCCGCTTCCAGCAGGCGTACGGGCTGCCCGCCGACGGCATCGCCGGCCCACAGACGTTCAACCGGCTCTACGCCCTCCAGGACGACGACTGCACCCCGGCCAACTTCAGCTACCCCGAACTGAACAAGTGCAACAGCGACTGGTCCGGCGGCGCGGTCTCGGCGAGCACCGCCCGGTTCAACGCGCTCGTCTCGATGTGGAAACTCCAGGCCATGCGCCACGCCCTCGGCGACGTGAGCATCGCGATCAGCAGCAGCTTCCGCAGCTACGCCTGCAACAGCGCCGTCGGCGGCGCGTCGAACAGCAGACACCTGTACGGCGACGGGGTGGACCTGGTCGGCTCCCCGTCGTTCTGCCGGCTGGCGCAGCAGGCCCGCAACCACGGCTTCGGGCAGATCCTCGGCCCCGGCTACCCCGATCACAACGACCACACCCACGTGGCAGCGGTTGGAGGCTGGTCAGCGCCGAACTGCGGCATCTGACACCCGCCACCACTCCCGGGCGCAGCGCTCCCGCGCCACCTCCGGGCACCGCGCTCCCGGCGCAGCGCTCCCGGCGCTGCCTCCGGATGCCGCGCTCTCGCGCCACCTCGTTCCTGGCGAAGATCGCGCTCGAACATGGAAGTAGTGGCTTCCCCCACCGGGGAGGCCACTACTTCCTGGATCGAGCGCGATCATGCGGGGCGCGAGCGCCGCGCGGGCCGCGAGCGAGCCGCGCGCCAGCCCGGTCGAGCGGGTTACGGGCGAGCCGCAGGCGGGTTGCAGGCGGCGCGCTGGCGGCGCGCGGTGGTGCCGTTTACTCCGCTGCGGCGGACGGGCCGATGTTGGTCCGTGAGCTGACCACGTCCAGCACGTGGGTCACCGCCTCGGCGACCGGTACCCCGTTGCGCTGGGAGCCGTCGCGGTAGCGGAACGACACCGTGCCGGCGGCCACGTCGTCGTCACCGGCGATCACCATGAACGGGATCTTCTGCTGCTGCGCCGTCCGGATCTTCTTCTGCATCCGGTCGTCGCCCGCGTCCACCTGGGCGCGGATGCCCTCGGCGCGCAGTGCCGCGACGAAGCCGTGCAGGTAGTCGGTGTGGTCCTCGCGGATCGGGATGCCCACCACCTGCACCGGTGCCAGCCAGGCCGGGAAGGCGCCCGCGTAGTGCTCGGTGAGCACTCCGAAGAACCGCTCGATCGACCCGAACAGCGCACGGTGGATCATCACGGGCCGCTGGCGACTGCCGTCGGCGGCCTGGTACTCCAACGCGAACCGCTCCGGCTGGTTGAAGTCGACCTGGATGGTGGACATCTGCCAGGTCCGGCCGATGGCGTCACGGGCCTGCACGGAGATCTTCGGCCCGTAGAACGCCGCGCCGCCCGGGTCGGGAACCAGGTCCAGGCCGGAGGTCGCGGCGGCGGTCCGCAGCGCCTCGGTGGCCTCGGCCCAGTCCTCGTCGGCGCCGATGAACTTGGGCGAGTCGTCCCGGGTCGACAGCTCCAGGTAGAAGTCGTCCAGGCCGTAGTCGCGCAGCAGGTCGAGCACGAAGCTGAGCAGCGTGGACAGCTCGCCGGCCATCTGCTCACGGGTGCAGTAGATGTGCGAGTCGTCCTGGGTCAGGCCACGGACCCGGGTGAGGCCGTGCACGACACCGGACTTCTCGTACCGGTAGACGGTGCCGAACTCGAACATCCGCAGCGGCAGCTCCCGGTACGACCGCCCGCGCGACCTGAAGATCAGGTTGTGCATCGGGCAGTTCATCGCCTTGAGGTAGTAGTCCGCGCCCTCAAGCTGCATGGGCGGGAACATGGTGTCCGCGTAGTACGGCAGGTGACCGGAGGTCTGGAACAGCTGTGCCTTGGTGATGTGCGGGGTGTTGACGAACTCGTACCCCGCCTCCTCGTGCCGCCGCCGCGAGTAGTGCTCCATCTCGCGGCGGATGATGCCGCCCTTGGGGTGGAAGACCGCCAGGCCGGAGCCGATCTCGTCGGGGAAGCTGAACAGGTCGAGGTCCGCGCCGAGCTTGCGGTGGTCGCGCCGGGCGGCCTCCTCCAACAGCTTCAGGTACGCCTTGAGCTCGTCGCGGGTCGGCCACGCGGTGCCGTACACCCGCTGTAGTTGGGGGTTCTTCTCCGACCCCCGCCAGTACGCGGCGGCGGAGCGCATGAGCTTGAACGCGCCGATCAGGCGGGTGGTCGGCAGGTGCGGGCCCCGGCACAGGTCCGACCAGCAGACCTTGTCCTCCTTGGCGTCGAGGTTGTCGTAGATGGTCAGCTCGCCGCCGCCCACCTCCATCACCTCGTCGGTGTCCAGACCCTCGCCCTTGACCTCGATCAGCTCCAGCTTGAACGGCTCGTCGGCCAGCTCGGAGCGCGCCTCGTCCAGGCTGCCGAAACGGCGGCGGCGGAACCGCTGCCCGGACTTGATGATCTCCTGCATGCGCTTCTCGAGCTTGCTGAGGTCATCTGGCTGGAACGGCTTGGCGACGTCGAAGTCGTAGTAGAAGCCGTTCTCGATGGGCGGGCCGATACCCAGCTTGGCCTCGGGGAAGATGTCCTGTACGGCCTGGGCGAGGACGTGCGCGGTGGAGTGGCGCAGCACGGTGAGCCCGTCGGGCGAATCCAGGCTGACCGGCTCGACGACGGTCTCCTCGGCCGGCGTCCAGTCCAGGTCGCGCAGCTGGCCCTGCGGGTCGCGGACCACGACGATCGCCTTGGGGCCGTTCGCGGGCAGTCCGGCCGCGGCCACCGCGTCGGCCGCCGTGGTCCCGGCGGCGACGACGACGGGGTCGGCCACGGCGGGGGTACGGGGTGCGGACACGGTGACTCCTCCAAGTGGTACGAAACGGTGCCGATCCTCGGCTCCTGCCGATGCTATCGGTCGCCCCGCCCCCGACCGGGAACGGCACCTCCCTACCGCCGACGTTGAACCTTTCGCGCCTCGCAGCCGAACTAGAAGGTGTGGCCGGAAACCGGTGCCGGCCGCGTCGACACGGATGGGGGCACGAGATGGCGAGCACGTACGGCGGTGGCCGTCGGCGGCGGATCGTGACGGCGACCGCGGTGACCGCCGCTGGGCTGCTGCTCTGGCCTGGCACGGCGTACGCGGCGGACGTGACGACCACCCCGAGCGAGGCCCGGCAGGGCGAGGCGGTACGGCTGGAGTTCAGCGTTCCGGAGGAACGGGCCGGCACGAAGACCAACCAGATCGAGGTACGGCTGCCGGCCGACGCGCCGATCGCCGAGGTCTACCCCATGTCGGTGAACGGCTGGGCGCCCCGGATCAGCTCCCGCACCCTGGACAAGCCGGTGGCAGGTATCCACTCCTCCGGGGTGAGCACTGTGACGACCGCGGTGACCTGGGTCCGGGTCGGTGCGAGTGATCCCGGGCCGGCTCGGCTGGCGCTCTCCATGGGGCCGATGCCGCAGGCCGACCGGCTCAACTTCGAGGTCGTCCAGACGTACGCCGATGGCACTGTGGTCCGGTGGGCGGACGCCACCGGCCCGCACCGGGCCCCGACGCTCGCCCTGCTGCCGGCGGCGCCCGGCGCCGCGGGTCCGGCCGCACACGGCGGGCACGCCGGCCCGGGGGCCGGCGCACCGGCCGCAGCGGACGACGGTGTGGACGCCGCACCGCCGGCCCGGGCGGACGGTGCCGACGAGGGCAGCGCCGACGGGATGCTGGCCGCCGGCCTGCTGGCCGGGCTGGGCGGCGGCGCGGCGATCGGCTGGCTGGTCAGCCGGTGGCGCCGACGCGACCCTAACGAGGCCACAGCGCTCGCCGAGGTGACCGGCGACCCGGACGAGGCCGCGACGCTGGCCGAGATAACCGGCCGCGCAGACGGCACCGCAACGCCAGACCCGACGCCCGCCAACCCGCAGTCCGCCAACCCGCAGCCCACCGACCCCCTGGCCACCGACCCGCAGCCCGCCGACCCCCTGGCCGCCGATCCGCAGTCCGCTGTGCCCGCAGCATCGCGGTGATCCACTCGGGTTCCTGGAAACCGGGGCATCCCCGCCGCGCGGACAGCCCGATTTAGCGGTGATCCACTCTGCTTTCAGGAAACCGGGGCATCCCCGCCGCCCGGACGACCCGATTTACAGGAAGACGAGTTGATCAGGCGCAGGCGCGGGTAGCCCGGTTGGCCGGGGCATTCCTCGGGGGGTCAGGGGAGCCAGCTAGGTAGCGGCTCGCGGGAGGCCAGCCACTTCTCGGGCACCCCGCCCGGGGTGCCGACGCCGGTGTGCGCCGCCACCACAGCGCCGACGATGGCGGCAGTGGTGTCCACGTCCCCGCCGGCCCGTACGCACGTCTGGATGGCCGCCGGGTAGTCGTCCAGGTGCGTGGCGGCCACCCAGAGGGTGAACCCGACGGTGTCCTGGGCGGTCACCCGGGAGCCGTTGCCGAGCGCTGCCACCACCTGGGGCAACGGCCGGCCGAGCAGCCCGGCAGCCCGGGACACGCCCCGATGCACCTCGGTGCCCGGGTCGAGCGCGGCGGCGATCCCGGCGAGCAGCCGCTCCGGGGACGGCCGGTGCCCGTCGAGGCGGGCCCGGGCGGCCAGCGCGGCGGCGACGGCGACCGCGACAGCGCCGGCGACCCCCTCCGGGTGCGCGTGCGTCACCTCGGCGGACGCGCGCGCCTGTGCCGCGGCGCGCGCTGTCGAGTCGGCGAAGTACGCGCCCAGCGGGCCGACCCGCATCGCCGCGCCGTTGCCGCAGGAGCCCTGCCCGTCGAAGGCGGAGGCGGCGGCCAGCGGCCACGGGGTGCCGGCGCTGATCAGCCCCAGGATGAGCATCGCGCCCGCGCCGTAGCCTCGGCGCTCAGTGCATCGCCCGGCGAAGGAGAGCGCCAGCCGGTCCCGGTCGATGCCGCCGGAGTCGGCCAACTCAGCGAAGACCGAGCAGGCCATTTCGGTGTCGTCGGTCCATTCCCAGGGCGCTGGCGGCAGCGCGTCGGCGGCGAGATCCACTGGCGCCGGCCCCGGCAGGAAGTACTGCGCGCCGAGCGCGTCGCCGGTGGAGAGACCGGCGAGGCTGTCCCGGGCGAGCGCCAGGCGGGCATCGGCGAACAGGGTGAACGACATCGTCATACCAGCTTGCCCGGTCGCCAGGCACGCCGCAACGCGATCAACTTGCCAGGCCAAGTACGGTCTTGTCGTGGCCTCCGTGCTCCTGGTCGAAGACGATCACGTCGTACGCGGCGCGATGCTGCGGTCCCTCACCGACCGGGGGCACGCCGTGCACGCCGTGGGTACGGCGTTGGACGCCCTGCGTCGGGTCGCCGCGGAGACACCCGACCTGGTGGTGCTCGACCTCGGCCTACCCGACCTGGACGGCTCGGACGCGCTGCGGATGTTGCGCGGCATCACCGACGTTCCGATCATCATCGCCACCGCCCGCGACGACGAGCAGTCGGTGGTCAAGCTGCTGCGCGCCGGCGCCGACGACTACATGGTCAAGCCGTTCACCGGGGCGCACCTGGACGCCCGGATCACCACAGTGCTGCGCCGGGCCGGCCGGGCCAGTCGGTCCGTGCAGCCGGCTGTGCACAGTGTCGGCGGGCTGCGGGTGGACGTGGGCGAGCGCAGCGCCCAGCTCGACGGGGAGCCGCTGGCGCTGACCCGCAAGGAATTCGACCTGTTGGCGTATCTCGCCGCACGACCTGGGCGGGTAGTGTCCCGCCGGGAACTCTTGGAGGAGGTATGGCGGCAGCCATCGGTCGGCGAGGATCAGACCATCGACGTTCACCTGTACTGGCTCCGCAGAAAGATGGGCGAGTCCGCGGCGAAGCCGCGCTACCTGCGCACCGTGCGGGGGGTCGGATTCCGGCTGGTGGCACCGGACTGAGGACGGCGCTGGCCCTGCTCACGGCCGGCATGTGCAGTCTCGTGGCGCTCGCGTTCCTGATCCCGCTCGGGCTCAGCCTGCGCGAGCAGAGTCGGGACGAGGCGATCGCCGACGCGGCGCGGCGCAGCGCGCTGGTGACGGGCGCGCTGGCGGTGAGCACCGACCCGGCGGTCGTCGAGCGTGCCGTGGTGGCCAGCGCCGAAGGCGCCCCCACCCGGCCCGTGGTGCACGGGTTGGGGTTGGACGAAACCGCTGGTCGGGCCAGCGGCAGCGACCTGGACCGGGCCCGCTCCGAGCGCCAGTCGTTGGTAGTCGACGTCGACGGGGGTGCGGCCCGGCTCGATCCGGTCGTCCTCGGTGACCGCACGGCCGTGGTCGAGGTGTTCCTACCGGAGTCGACGCTGGGCGAGGGCGCCGGCGGCACCTGGTTGCTGCTGTTCGCCGTCGGCGCGGCGATGGCCGGCGCGGCGGTGCTGGTGGTCGACCGGGTCGCTGCCCGCGCGGTGGACTCCACCCGCGGTCTGGTCAAGGCCGCGCTCTCCATCGGCGACGGCGACCTCGGCGTACGCGTCGAGCCGACCGGTCCGCGCGAGCTGGCCGAGGCCGGGTACGCCTTCAACCGGATGGCGGACCGCCTGGACGCCGCCCGCACCGACGAGCGGGAGTTGGTAGCCGACCTGTCTCATCGTCTGCGTACCCCGTTGACGGTGCTGCGGTTGGACGCGGAGGCGTTGGAGTCCGACGACACCAGCGTGGGTTCGTTCAGCCCGGCGGAGTTGGACCGGCTGCGCGGGATCCGGCGGATCCGGCAGGCGATCGTCACCCTGGAGGGTGAGATCGACGTGCTGATCAAGACGACCCGTAAGACGGTGGCGCTCGAGGCCGGGCCGGCGATGTGCGACGTCAGCGAGGTGGTCCGGGACCGGATGGTGTTCTGGGCGGCGTTGGCCGGCGACCAGAACCGGCCGCACCGGGTCAACGGCGCCCAGCTGCGTATCCCGGCGCCGGTGCCGCGGGCCGAACTGGCCGCCGCGCTGGACGCGGTGATCGGCAACGTTTTCCGCTACACCCCGCAGGGCACCGCGTTCGAGGTGGCGGTGTCCCGGCGCGACGGTTACGTGGCGATCCGCATCGACGACGCCGGCCCCGGCATCGCCAACCCGGACCGGGCGCTGCGCCGCGGCGCCAGTGACAAGGGCTCGACCGGGCTCGGGCTGGACATCGCCAAGCGGGTCGCGTTGCAGGCCAACGGTTCGGTGAGCATCGACCGCGCCCGGCTGGGCGGGGCCAGTGTGGTGATGCTGCTCGCCGACCCGGAGGCGACGCCCCGGCAGGTCAGCCGCTTCGGCCTGGTCGGTCGGATGGCGCGCGACGCCCGGGACACGAAGGCCACCGGACGTCGCTGGCCCCGCCAGCGCCCCACCGACGACTGACCCGACCGGACCCGGGGCTGTGCGCCGGCGCAAGTCTTCCTTAGATCGCGGTTAACGACCGCTTCGGATCGGCTGCGGGCTGACAGGATCACAGCACGAACCCACCAGTTCCACCGGCCGAGCGCACCACGCACCCCCGGCCGGTGGAGCCGCGCGCGCGGCGGGAGCCACAGGTCCCCCCACACCCACGCTCCCGCCGCGCGCCCTGCTCAACCAAGCGGCCCGGCTCAACCAAGCGGCCCGGCCGGCACCCGAGCGGCCGATCGGGTCAGCCGGCGGTGGCGAGGTACGCGTCGATCTCGGCGAGGATCCGCTGCTGGCCGGCGGCGTCCAGGAAGGACGCGGTCACCGCGTTGCGGGCCAACCCGGCCAGCCCTTCGGCGCCGACGCCGAGCAGGCGGGCGGCCACCGCGTACTCGTCGTTGAGGGTGGTGCCGAACATCGGCGGGTCGTCGGAGTTGATGGTGACCAGCAGCCCGGCCTCGACCAGCCGGGGCAGCGGGTGCTCGTCGAGGGTGGCCACCGCCCGGGTACGGACGTTGGACGTCGGGCAGATCTCCATCCCGATCTGCCGCTCGGCCAGGTACGCGAGCAGCTGCGGGTCCTGCGCGGCGGAGATGCCGTGCCCGATCCGCTCGGCACCCAACTCGTTCAGCGCGTCCCAGACGGTCTGCGGCCCGGTGGTCTCCCCGGCGTGCGGCACCGAGCGCAGCCCGGCGGCGCGGGCCTGGTCGAAGTAGGGCCGGAACTGCGGTCGGGGTACGCCGATCTCCGGGCCGCCCAGGCCGAAACTGACCAGCCCGTCCGGGCGCTCGTCAAGCGCGATGCGCAGCGTCTCCTCGGCTGCCGGCAGGCCGGCCTCACCGGGGATGTCGAAGCACCAGCGCAGCTCGATGCCGAAGTCGGCCAGGGCGCGCTTGCGGGCGTCCTCGATGGCCTCGCAGAACGCCGGCGCGGGAATGCCCCGTCGGACGTGCGAGTACGGGGTGATGGTCAGCTCCGCGTACCGGACCTGTTGGCGGGCCAGCTCGCGGGCCACCTCGTGGGTGAGGATCCAGACGTCCTCCGGGTCGCGGATGAGATCCACGACGCTCAGGTAGACCTCGATGAAGTGCGCGAAGTCGCGGAACTCGAAGTAGTTGGCGAGCGCGTCCGGGTCGGCCGGCACGGGGGTGCGCCCCTCGTGGCGCGCCGCCAACTCGGCGACGATCCGGGGCAGGGCGGAGCCGACGTGGTGCACGTGCAGCTCCACCTTGGGCAGGCCGGCGATGAAGGTGGACAGGTCGGTCACTGGTTCTCCTGGGCATGGTCGCCGGTGCGGGCGACGACGAAGACGCGGCGGAACGGGAAGTACACCTGACCCTGCCGCACCGGGTACGCCGCGGTGAGCCGTACTCCCAGCTCGGCCCGGAAGGCGGACCAGCCGGCGGCGTCCAGTGCGGCCCGGACCGGGCGCAGCGCGGTGCCCTCCATCCAGGCCAGCACCGGGTGCTCGGCGGCGGGTCGAGCCGGCAGCAGGTGCACGTAGGTAGTCTCCCAGGCGTCCACCGCGCAGCCGGCAGCGGTCAGCAGCGCCGCGTAGTCGGCCGGGTCGTCCACCGGGTCCGCGCGCAGCAGCGGGGCGATGTCGGCCCGCCAGGAGGGCCGGTTGGCGACCTCCCGCAGGGCGCGGTGCGAGTCGGCGTCGAAGTTGCCGGGGACCTGCATGGCGAGCCACGCCCTGGCGGGCAGCTCGGCGGCCCAGCGGCGCAGCAGTTCCTGGTGGCCGGGCACCCACTGCAGCGCCGCGTTGCTGACCACCAGGTCCTCGTCGCCGGCCGGAACCCAGTCGCGCAGGTCGGCGACCGCGAAGTCGACAGGCGCGCCGAGGGCCTCGGCCCGCTCGATCATCTCGGGTGAGGCGTCGAGGGCGCGCACCCGGCTGGTCGGCCACCGTTCGGCGAGGACGGCGGTGAGCTGTCCGGGGCCGCAGCCGAGGTCGACCACCGCACGGGGTCGCTCGGCCGGGATTCGGGCCAGGAGGTCGTGGAACGGCCGGGATCGCTCGTCGCCGAAGCGCAGGTAGGTCGTTGGGTCCCACATGGTCGCCTCCCAAACCGTACGGCCGTACTGCTGACGGTACGGCTCGCGTGGCACTGCGGCAACCCGATCACTAGGCTCGGGGCATGGAACAGCGCAGCTTCAACCGGCTCGGCCGGACCGTTGGCGCGGTCGGCCTGGGCGCGTGGCAACTCGGCGCCGACTGGGGCACCGTCAGCGAAGACGACGCGATGGCGGTGCTCGCCGCCGCCGTGGACGCCGGGGTCACCTTCCTCGACACCGCCGACGTGTACGGCGACGGCCGCAGCGAGCAGCTGATCGGCCGTTTCCTGCGCACCCGACCCGACGCCGGGCTGACCGTCGCCACCAAGATGGGCCGCCGCGTCGAGCAGCAGCCGGAGGCGTACACCCTGGCCAACTTCCGGCAGTGGACCGACCGCTCCCGGGCCAACCTGGGGATGGACACCCTGGACCTGGTCCAGTTGCACTGCCCGCCCACCGCCGTCTTCTCCTCCGACGAGGTCTTCGACGGCCTGGACACCCTCGTCGCCGAGAAGGCCATCGCCGGGTACGGGGTCAGCGTCGAGACCTGCGACCAGGCCCTCACCGCGATCGCCCGACCGGGGGTGGCGAGCGTCCAGATCATCCTCAACGCGGTCCGCCACAAGCCCCTGGAGCGGGTGCTGCCGGCCGCGGCGGCGGCCGGTGTCGGCATCATCGCCCGCGTGCCGCTCGCCAGCGGCCTGCTCTCCGGCCGCTACGACGAGCACACCGAGTTCCCCGCCGACGACCACCGCAACTACAACCGGCACGGCGCGGCCTTCGACGTCGGGGAGACCTTCTCCGGAGTCGACTTCGATCGAGGTCTGGCCGCCGTACGCCGGCTCGCCCCGCTCGTCGACGCGGACCGCACCATGGCGCAGTTCGCACTGCGCTGGGTGTTGGATCAGGCGGGCGTCACAGTGGTCATCCCCGGTGCCCGCGACGCCGACCAGGCCCGACGCAACGCCGCCGCGGCGACCCTGTCCCCGCTCACCGACGAGCAGTTGGCAGCCGTCCGCGAGACCTACGACGAGCTGATCCGCCCGCAGGTGCACGACCGGTGGTGACCCGCGCGCCCGGGGTGCTCGCGTCGCACCACCCGGCCGGCGATGCTGGACGGCGGCGCGCCGCCCCGGGCGGCGGAGAGGGGACGCGATGAGAGGTTGGCTTCCGCTCACCCTCGGCCTGCTGGCCGTGGTGATCGGTGCGGTGTGGACGGTCCAGGGCCTCGGCTACGTCAGCGGCAGCGTGATGACCGACGAGAAGATCTGGGCGGTGATCGGCCCGCTCGTGACGGCGGCCGGGCTGGTGGTGCTCTGGCTCGGCCTGCGCTCGCGTCGACGCTGACCGCTCGCCGCACCGGCGATCCTGAGCAGGCGAAAGCCCCGCATCCCAACCGGGATGCGGGGCTTCACCGTGACCCTTGAACCGGATCGTCCCACTGGCCGGCGGGGGCCGGCCGTCCTACTCAGATGGGACGGACCTGCTCAGCCTGCGGGCCCTTCTGACCCTGAGCGATCTCGAACTCCACCCGCTGGTTCTCCTCCAGCGAGCGGTAGCCGCTGGTCTGGATGGCCGAGAAGTGGACGAACACGTCAGCACCCCCACCATCGACGGTGATGAAGCCGAAGCCCTTGTCAGCGTTGAACCACTTCACGGTTCCCTGAGCCATGTGTTTCTCCCTCTAAAAACTGGCGGCCGTGCACGCCGTCCGGCCGATTGGCCGTTTTTGAGCAGCGGCGCCTGAGGCGGCCCCACGAAGGAGACTTCTCTCAACCCACGCCATCTCGCAACAGCGGGGACCAGCAAATCACGGAGGTAAAAAGTCTGTCACGACCTCTCCGACGAATTTCTCCGACATGTGACCTGACGGATGCCTCAGGTGCGCTGGGCGGCGTGCGATGCCATGCGAAAGCCCCCTTCCCATCGATGCGGAAAGGGGGCTGAAGTCGCTGCTGGTCAATCCGGCCAGCTGCCGGTCATCCGGCGTACGCCGACCGCGCCGCCCCGGTCCACGGCGGCCCGGACGACAGCGAAGATGGCGCCCTGCAACGCCGCGGCGGCCAGGATCTCGCCCCAGCCGCGATCCTCGTCGGTCGCGTTGGGCGCCTCACCGTCGCCCGCAGTGACCTTCCAGACCTGCCGGAAGATCGCCCCGGCCACCGCCCCGGCGGCGAAACCCATCAACACGCCGACCGGCCGGTACGCGACCCTGCCGATGCTCTTACTCACCTACGCCTCCCCCGCACGATCATCAGCACCACCACTGTGGCCACCGCGCCGGCCGCGATGGCCGCCCACGGCACCGGGTTGCGGCGCACCAACTCGCCCTTGTCGTACGCCTGTGCGCGTACCAACTCGCCCTTCTCGTACGCCTGCGCCCGCGCCATCCCGGCGCCACGCGCGGCCTGGCCGCGGACCCGAGCGACGGTCTGCGCCGCCTGCTCCCGCATCCGCTCCTTGGCCTGCTCGGCGGACTCCTTCAAACGCGCCTTGACGTCGGCCTTGGCGGCCAACGCCTCCATCGTCTCGCCCAACTCGACCCGGGTGCGACGGATCTCCTCGCGGAGGGCCTCCGTGTCGCCGGTCCCGTTACCGGTCATTGCCGCCCCCTGTCCTTCACCGCGGCGGTGACAGTGTCCATGTCTGCCCGGAGGCTACGGACCGTGGCCGCCGGCACCGGCGGGACGGCACGGCTGACCTGCTTCTTGCCCACCAGGGCGAGGATGCCGGCCACCAGGAAGCAGGCCACCGCCACGATCAGCGCCGCGGCCCAGGCGGGCAACACCAGGTCGAGCAGCAGGATCGCCGTGGCGACCAGCGCACCCAGACCAAAGAACGCGAGCGCGCCACCGCCGCCGAACAGGCCGATCCCGATGCCCGCGTGCTTACCCTTCTGGGTCAACTCCGCTCGGGCCAGCGTCAGTTCGTCCCGTACGAGGCGGGAGATCTGCTCGGTGGCCCGCTGCACCAACTCGGCGGTGGAGGGCTCGCTCCCGTTCTGGGATGTGCGGGCTTTCGCCACGTCAGCCATGCTGTCCTCCTTTCCTCATCACCGCGCTGTATGCCCGAAGTCGCCGCTCGTCAATCCTAAAGCGCGCCAAGCAGCTCACCGTCCCCGTTGTCCGGACGCCGCGCCGCCGATCCACGGCCAGCCGCCGCGATCACGCCAGAGACGTCCGGCAGCACATCCCCCACCCAAGCCCGACCAAACCTCCCCCAAGGGACCCCTCCCCCGCCCTCCCGCATCCCTCCGGCCCTCCCTCTCCCGCCCTCTCCGCGCGTGATCAAGAGGATTCGGTCAGGACACGCCGGGGTGGGTGACCGAAACCTCTTGATCAACTCCGCTAAGGGAGGCGTGGGGAAGGCGATGCCGGGTGGGGCTGGCCGGCCGGTGCATGACTGCCGGGACCCGGGTGCGCGCGCGCAAGATCGCGCTCGATCCTGGTTGTAGTGGCCTCGGCGGGGATGGATGCCACTACAACAAGGAAAATGCACGATCTTGTGGGCGCGGGCGGGCCGGCCCGGTGCGGGCGCGGCCTGGTGCGGGCGGGGCGGGGCGGGTTAGGGGCGGGTTTCTTCGGGGCCTACGAAGGCTTCGCTGCGGGCGTCGCCGTCGTCGCTGCCGCCGAAGACACGGGCGTCGTCGGGCGCCTCGGTGTCGGACGGGCGGCGGGCCGGCCGCCTCGGCTGCACCCACTGCCAGGACAGGTTGCTGGTGGAGTCGCCCAGCTCGGTGCGGAGCCGGGGCATCGCGGTCGGGCGGTTGTCCCGGATCCAGGCGACCAGGTGCTCCCGGACGAGGCAGCGCAGGTCCCACAGGCTGCCCGCGTCGGCGGCGCTGACCAGCGCGCGCAACCGGACCGTCCCGCCGGTGGCGTCGGTGACCTGGAGGACGCAGACCCGCCCGTCCCACAGTTCGGTGCCCTCGACGAGGCGGCGCAGTTCCTCGCGCATGGTCTGCACGGGCACCGCCCAGTCGACGTCGAATTCGGCGGTGCCGAGCACCGCCGCCTCCGTCCGGGTCCAGTTCTGGAACGGTTTGCTGGTGAAGTACGAGGTGGGCAGGATCAACCGGCGGTCGTCCCAGATCTGCACCACGACGTAGCTGAGTGTCAGCTCCTCGATGCGACCCCACTCCCCTTCGACAACGACGACGTCGTCGAGCCGGACGGCGTCGCTGAAGGCGAGTTGGAGGCCGGCGAAGACGTTGCCGAGCAGGCTCTGTGCGGCGAGCGCGGCCACCACACCGACCACACCGGCCGAGGTCAGCACACCGGCGCCGATGCCCCGCACGCTGGGGAACGTCATCAGCATCACGCCGACGGTCAGGATGACGATCACCGCGATGGTCAGTCGGCGCAGCATCACCACCTGGGTCCGTACCCGTCGGGCGTGCCGGTTGTCGGGTACGTCCACCCGGAACCGGGCCAGCGCGGTGTCCTCCACGACGACCAGCAGGCAGGCGACCAGCCAGGCCACCGTGGCGATGACGCCGAGGATGAGCAGGTGCAGCAGCAGTCGCCGCCAGCTCTCGCCGACGGCGTACCCGGTGCTGAAGCGGACGGCGAACTGCACGGCAAGGACCGTTGCGGCGACCTGGAACGGGCGGTGCGCGTGGTCGGTCAGCTCGGTCAACAGCAGTGACCGGCGGCCGAACCGCCGGGTCAACCGGTGGACGACTTCGACCAGGAACAGGGCGACCGCCGCCGCGACGAGCGCGGCGACGGCCGTTTCGAGATAGTTCTGCACGGCTTCGGTGCTCCCCTTCGACCAGACGTCGGGCACTCCGGGCAAAAGCCCAAGAGTGCCCGATGTCCGTGGTATCGACCAGCTCAGACCTTGCGGTACCGGGACTGGAGGAAGCAGTAGACGCCGAAGGCGGCGATGCCGAGGGCGACCAGGGCCAGCAGGAACGTGCCGTAGGACTGCTCCTGCAGGGTGTGCAGGGCGGCGTCCAGACCACGGGCCTTCTCCGGGTCGTAGTTCACCGCCGCCACGATGACCAGCAGACCGGAGATGCCGTACGCGATGCCCTTGGCGATGTATCCGGCCATGCCCAGCCGGCGGGAGAGCTGGCGGGTCTTCGGGCTCATCTCGCCGGTCTTGAGGTGCTTCTCGAACTTCTTGCGGGCACCGTAGATCACCAGGCCGATGCCGATCGCGGCGACGACCAGCCCGGCCAGGCCGACCAGCCAGCGGCCACCGCTGGAGGTCATCAGCTTGCCGCTCAACGCCTCCTGCTGGTCGGCGCTGTTCGACCCGGCGTCCTTGAAGACCTTGAAGGCGGTCCAGGCGAAGTAGAGGTAGACGATCGTCCGGCCGGCCGAGGCGAGCCGTTCCAGGACCCGCTCCTTGCCGCGCTCGGCGCGGTGCCCGACCGCCGCCTCCAGCGCCTGCCAGATCGCCATCGCGAGCAGGCCGACCGCGACGGCGATGACCAGGAACTTGCCGAGGGGCTGTGCGGAGAGGGTACGCAGCGCGCCGGACTGGTCGCCGTCGTCGGACGACGTGCCGAACGCGATCTGCAACGCCAACCAGGCGAAGAGCAGGTGAACGATGCCGTAGCCGATGAAGCCGGCCCGGGCGAGGAGTTCCAGCCACCGGCTGTCCGCCGTACGGGAGGCGGTGGCTTCGGCGCTACGGGTGAGTGACATGGCGTCACAATCTCCGATTCTGAAGATTCCCAAACGTCGGCCACCGCCGCCCGCCCAGGTCAGCTGCCCGGGTTGCGCGATACGCGAATCTTGACCTGCTGGTCGGTCACGCTGTCCAGGGTGACCGCGAAGCCGCCGGCCTCGGCCGCCTGCTGGCCGGTGGTGAGGGTGAGCTGCTCACCGGCGACCTCGACTGTCACCTGGTCGCCCTCGGCGCCGACCAACTTGGCCTCGATGCCCAGGATGGTGGTCCGCGCGTCGACACCTCGCTCGAAGGTGACGGTGCACGCGTCCACGGCGCAGTCGGTGGACGCGCCCTGGGAGCTGCACCCGGCGAGCACGGCGAGGCCGAGCGCCAGACCGGCGAAGAGACCGGCGGCGCGGCGAATGGGGGGAATGGGCATGGTGGCGGGTCGGTTCGTCACCTCGCCAAGAGTACGAGACATCCGCGACGCCGCCGTTGAACGGTGATCACCTGGTGGCCGACCAGGGCACGGGGAGCACCGGCTAGGGTCCGGGACATGCCGTTCGACATCGCCCGCACCCGGGCCGCGTACCCCGCCCTGACCGAGGGCTTCGTCCATTTCGACGGTGCCGGGGGCACCCAGACCGCGGCCGGTGTGATCGACGCGGTCACCGACGCCATGCGATCGGCGATCGGCAACCGCAGTGCCGCCTTCGTACCGGGTCGCCGGTCGTTGGAGTTGGTGGCCGAGGCCCGTTCGGCGGTGGCCGACCTGCTCGGCGCCGACCCGGCCGGGGTGGTGCTCGGCCCGAGCGCGACAGCGCTGACGTACACGCTGGCCCGCACGCTCGGCGCGGCCTGGCGGCCCGGCGACGAGGTGGTGGTCTCCCGGCTCGACCACGACGCGAACGTCCGGCCGTGGGTGCAGGCCGCCGAGGCGGCCGGCGCGACGGTGCGCTGGGCCGAGGTCGACAGGCACACCGGTGAGCTGCCCGCGGCCCAGTACGCCGACCTGGTGGGCGAGCGGACCCGGCTGGTCGCTGTGACTGCCGGCAGCAACGCCATCGGCACCATGCCGGACGTGCCGGCGATCGCCAAGACCGCGCACGCGGTCGGCGCGCTGGTCTGCGTCGACGGGGTGCACTCGGTTCCGCACGGGCCGACCGACCTGACGTCGCTCGGCGCGGACGTGCTGGTCACCAGCGCGTACAAGTGGTCCGGTCCGCACCTGGCGGCGATGGTGGCGGACCCGGCCCGCTGGGCGGCGCTGCGCCCGGCGAAGCTGGTGCCGTCATCCGACGCGGTGCCGGACCGGTTCGAGTACGGCACGCCGAGCTTCCCGCTGCTGGCCGGTGTGGCCGCCGCCGTGGATCACCTGGCCGGGTTGGACCCGGACGCGGTCGGCGACCGGCGGGCGCGGCTGCGGGCCGGGCTGACTGCCGCCCAGGCGCACGAGGAGGCCCTGCTGGACCGGCTGCTCGCGGGGTTCGCCCAGCGGCCGGCGATCACCGTCTACGGCTCGCCGGCGCGGCGCTGCCCGACGATCTCGTTCCGGGTCGCCGGGATGTCGCCGGCGGCCACGCAGGAGGCGTTGGGCGCCGCCGGGTTCTGCCTCTCCGTCGGCGACTACTACGCCTATGAGTACTTCCAACTGATGGGTCTGCGCGACAGCGGCGGCGCGGTGCGGGCCAGCATCTACCACTACAACACCGCCGACGAGGTGGACCGCTTGCTCGGCGAACTCGACGCGCTGGCCGACCGGGCGGGGAGAATGGCCGGATGAGCACCCTGGTCGAGGACAACCCGGCGAAGCACCGCTTCGAGATCCTGGTCGACGACGCGCTGGCCGGCTTCACCGCGTACCTGCCGCGCGGGGAGGTCCTGGTCTTCACCCACACCGAGGTGGACAAGAGCTTTCAGGGCAAGGGGGTGGGCGGCGCGCTGATCCGCGGCACCCTGGACCAGCTCCGGGCACGCGGCACGACAGTGGTGCCGCAGTGCCCCTTCATGGCCGCGTTCATCGACAAGCACCCCGAGTACGCCAACCTGGTGGCCGATCTTCCCTAGGGAAGGCCGGCGCCGGTGAGCACCTCGGCGGCAGCCTGCCCACTGGCCCGGGTGGCGCCGTGGGTGGCCAGGTGCACCGCCCCGGTGACCAGTTCGGGCACGCCCAACTCGACCACCACGGCGTCCGGCCGGGCGGCCAACGCGCGGTGCACGGCGTCGCGCATCCAGTCGTGCCGGTGCTGGTCGCGGACGACCAGGACCAGGGGGCGACCGCCCGCCCCGGCGCCCGGGTCCGCCGGCACGTCGGGTTCGGCGTAGCGGACGGTGCTGGTGCCGGGCAGCAGCTCGGTCAGTGGTCCGCCGATGCCCCACGGGGTCTCGGCCCCGATGGCGATGTTGCGCAGCGGCTCGAACTCGACGACGTGTGCCGCGCGGGTCAGTGGCAGCGCGACAGTCGTGCCCGGGGCGGCGGTGACCCGGACGGCCCGGCGGGCGGCAATCAGCCCGACGTGGGCGGCGCGTCCTGCGGCCGAGCCGGCGCTGCGGGCGGCCACCGTCCAGGCGGCGAGTTGACCGACGCGCTTGGCGGCCTCGGCGAGACGTTCCTCGGGCAGTTCACCGGAGACGACGGCGGCCACGATGGCGTCGCGCAGCTCGCGGGCGGACTGCTCGTCGGCCCGTTCGCCGCCGATGCAGATGGCGTCGGCCCCGGCGGCGAGGGCGCGGACCGTCGCACCGGCGAAGCCGTACCGGTCGGCGACCGCGCGCATCTCCACCGCGTCGGTGACCACCACGCCGGAGAAGCCCAGCTCGTCGCGGAGCAACCCGCCCAGGATGCGCTGACTCAGCGTCGCCGGCAGGTGCGGGTCGAGCGCGGGCACCAGCAGGTGACCGGTCATCACCGCCTGCACCCCGGCGGCCACGGCGGCGCGGAACGGGGCCAGTTCGCAGGCGTCCAGCCGGGCCCGGTCGGCGGTGATCCGGGGCAGGTCGTGGTGTGAGTCGACCCGGGTGTCGCCGTGCCCGGGGAAGTGTTTGGCGCAGGCCGCGACACCGCCGGCCTGGAGCCCGCGGACCCAGGCGGCGGTGTGCCGCGCGACCAGCGCCGGGTCGGCGCCGAAGGAGCGGACGCCGATCACCGGGTTCGCCGGATTGGAGTTGACGTCGGCGTCCGGGGCGTAGTTGAGGGTGACCCCCGCCGCTGCCAGTTCGGCGCCGAGGTCCCGGGCGACGGCCTCGGTCAGCTCCGGGTCGTCGACAGCGCCGAGGGCGAAGTTGCCGGGTCGGGAGCTGCCGTGCACCGACTCCAGCCGGGTGACGTCGCCGGCCTCCTCGTCGATCGCCACGATGACGTCCGGCCGTTCCGCGCGCAACGTCGCGGTGAGGGCTGTCACCTGCTCGGTGTCGACCACGTTGCGGGCGAAGAGCACCACCGAGCCGAGACCCTCGCCGAGCCAGCGGAACACCCATGGGGGTGGGGTGGTGCCGACGAAGCCGGGTTGCAGAACGGCGGCGGCGAGCACCGGGAGGTGCCCGTTGGTGGTTGTCACTCCGCCCCCTCGCAGTGATCGATGTCGATCACCGGCGACGGTGCGCCCCCGTCGATCCGCTGGTTGCGCTCGCTCATGCGGCCCCCGTACCCCATCTCTCGCGCGCCCTCGGCGCACCGCCACCGGCAGGCGTTCCTGCCATGGTCACACTGAGCGAATCAATAGTCAATAAACCTTACAGTTGCCTGGCGGCCCGCTCTCCGGGGAGAGTGCGGGGATGGATCCCGTCCTGCTGGCCGACGCGACGAGCCCGGCCGACATCCCCGGCGTACGCCTGCTCGGCCTGGTGGTCGGCGCCCTGCTGCTGCTCGCCGCGATCCGGGCGATGTTCGGACGACGCTGACCCCGCCCACGGCGAGAACCGGTGTGACCGGGCGCCGCCGGGGTACGGCTCTCCCCATCAGCAGGTCCGCGTGCCGAAGGGGTAAGCCATGAAGATCGGATACTTTCTGTCCAGTGAGGAGTTCACGCCAGCCGAGTTGCTGGAGCAGGCGCGCGGTGCCGAACGGGCCGGCTTCGAGGCGCTGTGGATCTCCGACCACTTCCACCCCTGGGTGGACGCACAGGGCCATAGCCCGTTCGTCTGGTCGATGATCGGCGCGCTCAGCCAGGTCTGTTCGTTACCGGTGACCACGGCGGTGACCTGCCCGACAGTGCGGATCCACCCGGCCGTGATCGCGCAGGCGGCGGCGACCAGCGCGGTGCTGCACGGTGGGCGGTTCGTGCTCGGCGTCGGCACCGGCGAGGCGCTCAACGAACACATCTTCGGTGACGCCTGGCCGCAGGCCGACGTCCGGCTGGAGATGTTGGAGGAGGCCGTCGAGGTGCTGCGCGCGCTGTGGGGCGGCGGTTTCGTCAACCACCACGGCAAGCACTACACAGTGGAGCACGCCCGGATCTACACGCTGCCCGACGCTCCCCCGCCGATCTACGTCTCGGGGTTCGGGCCGAAGGCCATCGACCTGGCCGCCCGGATCGGCGACGGCTACGTGAGCACCATGCCCGACGGCGAGACGGTCCGGCGCTTCCGCGAGAACGGCGGCGGCGACAAGCCGTGCCAGGCCGGCTTCAAGGCGGCGTACGCGGACAGCGAGGAGGCGGGGCTGCGCATCGCCCACGAGCGCTGGCCCAACGCGGGGGTGCCGGGTGAGCTGTCCCAGGTGCTGCCCTCACCGCGGCACTTCGAGCAGGCCGCCGAGTTGGTCAGGCCGGAGATGCTGAAGGAGGCGTTCGTCTGCGGCAACAGCGCCGACGCGCACCTGGAGATGATCGACAAGTACGCCAAGGCCGGCTTCGACGAGGTCTACGTGGCCAACACCGGACCGCACTACCAGGGTCTGTTCGACCTCTACCAGCGTGAGGTCCTGCCCCGGCTGCACTGAGCCGGCGATCAACGAGCCGGCCGTCGGGGGTATGGGCGACAACCCGGGTCCATGATCGTCCGAACGCGTTTCGGCGGTCATGGGCCCGGGTACCTCCGGCCCTCGATGAAACTGTCCACGCACTCGATGACGTTGCGCCGCGCGGCCCGCAGCCTTTTCGGCTGGAAGGCGCTACGGCCCAACCAACTGGCCGCCATGCGCGCCGTGATGAAGCGGCGAGACGCCCTGGTGGTGCTGCCCACCGGAGCCGGCAAGTCGGCGATCTACCAGATTCCGGCCAGCCTGATCCCCGGCCCCACAGTGGTGATCTCACCACTGCTGGCCCTCCAGCAGGATCAGATCGCCTCCCTCAACGAGCGGCAACGCCCGGAGCTGCGGGCGGTGCGGATCAGCTCGAACGAGTCGCCGACGCAGCAGGCCGAGGCGATCACCGAGATCCGCGAGGGCAGGGCTGAGTTCCTCTTCATCACCCCGGAACAGCTCAGCAATCCCGAGCGGATGGCCGAGGTCGCCGCCCTGAAGCCGGCCCTGGTGGCGATCGACGAGGCGCACTGCATCTCCGCGTGGGGGCACGACTTCCGACCCGACTACCTGGCGCTCGGGCACCTCATCGACGGTATCGGCCGGCCGCCGGTGGTCGCGCTGACCGCCACCGCCTCCCCTCCGGTACGCGACGACATCATCGCCCGGCTGCGGCTGCGCGACCCGGAGGTGGTGGTCTCCGGACTGGACCGGCCGAACCTGTTCGTCGAGGTCGCGCACTGCCCCACCGAGGACTACCGGTGGCGGCGACTGATCGCGCTGCTGAGCGACGACGAGCGGCCCGGGATCATCTACGTGCCGACCCGTCGCGCCGCCGAGGAGCTGGCCACCCGACTGACCGACGCCGGTTACCCGGCGCAGTTCTACCACGGTGGGATGGCGGCCGGCGCACGCCACGAACTGCACGAGGCGTTCCTCGCCGACGAGGTCCCCATCATGGTGGCGACCTCGGCGTTCGGCATGGGCATCGACAAGCCCAACATCGCCTGGGTGGTGCACATGGCGCTGCCCGATTCGCCGGACAGCTACTTCCAGGAGATCGGCCGGGCCGGACGCGACGGGCAACCGGCCCGGGTGCTGCTGCTCTGGCAGGCCGAGGACGTCGGCCTGCAACGGTTCTTCAGCGGTGGCCTGCCCGATGTCGAGGAGCTGCGCGACCTGGCCGCGCTGCTGCGCAAGAAGCCGGCCACCAAGACCGAGCTGCGCGAGACCACCGGTCTCGGGCCGCGCAAGCTGGGCCAGTACCTCTCCCTGTTGGAGCAGGTCGGGGCGGCCGAACCACGCGCCCGGCAGCGCATCGGCGCGCCCCGTTACTCCCCCAACCCGACCGACGCCGCAGCGGCCGCGCTGGCCGAGGCGGAGCGCCAGCAGACGGTGACCCGGTCGCGCACCGACATGATGCGGGCCTTCGCCGAGACCCGGGCCTGCCGGGGGCAGACCCTGCTTGCCTACTTCGGCGAGCAGATGACGCAGGTCTGCGGCCACTGCGACAACTGCCACAACGGCACCAGCGTGGCCGACCAGGGTGCGGTCGGGCCCTTCCCGGTGCACAGCCAGGTGCGGCACCCGGAGTGGGGGTCCGGCATGGTGCTCTCCTACGAGGAGGACAAGATGACGGTCCTCTTCGATGAGGTCGGGTACAAGACGTTGTCGGTGCGCGTGGTGTCCGAACAGGGCCTGCTGACCCTGGACTAGCCTGACCCGGGTGCCGCTTTCGGGCCCGGTGGAACGACCAAGAGCACCGATTGACCAAGCAGAGCAGGGCGGAAGGGGCGTTGTCGTGATCGAGCAGCCGGCGTACACCGGGTTCGGTTTCTCCGACGAGGAGTGGGGGCTGCTGGTCGGCCTGCCGCAGTCGGTGCTGACCGCGGCCAGCGCCGCCGAGTCCGACGGCACCCGCCGGACCATGGCGGAGACCGCGGCCGGGCTGGAGACCATCGCCGCCGGCCGGGAGTCGGCCAGCCCGCTGGTCACCGCCGTGGCCGGCGAGATCGTCACCCGGGTCGGTGACCCGGAGACCGGCGAGGAGCTGCCGGTCATCGCGCCCGCCGACCCCGTGGCGTACATCGACGACGTGTTGCTGCGGGCCGGCGAGGCCGCGGCGTTGCTGGCCGCGCGGGTCGACGAGGGTGAGGCCGGCGCGTACAAGCACTGGCTCGTGAAGATCGCCGAGCAGGTGGTGGGCGCCGCGTCCAGCGGCGGGCTGCTGGGCATCGGCGGCGAGTCGGTCAGCGACTCCGAGCGGCGTTTCCGCGACCGGCTCGCGCACGTGCTCACCGACTGACCGACGACAACGACGTGTCGGCCGGACCGGTCGGCTCGGCGGCCAGCGCCGTGGAGTCGGCCGGCCGGACGCCGCGCAGCGCTACCAGCGCGGTGACCGCGCCCAGCAGCATCACCGCCATGGCGGCGTACGCGGCCAGGTGCAGCCCGTCGGTGAACGCGACAGCGGCGGCGCGCCGCACGGCGTCGGCCAGCTCCGCCGGCAGTCCCCGGGCGACCGCGAGCGCGCCGCCCAGGGTCTCCTGGGCGGAGGCGGCGGCGTCGGCGGGCAGCCCGGCCGGCAGGCCGTCGACGACCTCACGGCGGTAGACCGCCGCGCCGACGCTGCCCAGGATCGCCATACCCAACGCACCGCCCAGCTCACTGCTGGACTCGGTCAACGCCGACGCGACACCGGCCTGCTCGGGCGGCGCCGCGCCGAGAACCAGCTCGGTGACGAGGGACATCACCATCACCAGGCCGCCCGCGTAGACACTGGCGCCGACGAGCAGCAGCCACAGCGGCGTCTCCGGGGTGACCCGGGTCAACACCACGAAGCCGACCACGGCGATGCCGAACCCCGCACCGATCAGGTACGCCCGTTCGACGCGCTGGGCCAGGGCGGCGGCGGCCGGCGCGACTCCGCCCACGGCGAGGGACGGCACGAGGCTCCACAGCGCCGCCCGCAGCGGGCTCAGGCCGAGCACCAGTTGGAGGTGCTGGGTGGTGAAGATGGCGAAGCCGACGATGGCGAACATGGCCAGCAGGTTCACCGCGAGCGACCCGGCGAAGCCGCGACGGCGGAACAGCGCGAGGTCGACCATCGGGTACGCCCGGGTCCGCTGCCGGTGCAGGAAGAGCGCCCCCACCAGCAGACCGCCGACGATGGCGAGGACCCGCACCGGGCTGAGGCCGTCGCGGGCCATCTCCTTGATGCCGTAGATCACCGGCAGCAGCGCGCCGAGCGACAGTGCCGCGCTGACCAGGTCGAACCGCCCGGTCGCCGGGTTGCGGAACTCGGGTACCAGGAGCGGGACGAGCAACAGCAGCATCAGCATCGCCGGGATGTTGATCAGGAAGATCGAGCCCCACCAGAAGTGCTCGAGCAGGATGCCGCTGAGCACCGGGCCGATCGCGATGCCGCCGGTGAGGGTGGCGGTCCAGATGCCGATGGCGGTGCCGCGCTGCTTGGCGTCGTGGAACATGTTGCGCACCAGGGCGAGCGTCGAGGGCATCAGGGTGGCCCCACCGACGCCGAGCACGGCACGGGCGGCGATCAGCGTCGCGGTGCTGTCGGCGTAGGCGGCCAGCAGCGACGCCGCACCGAACGCGGTGGCGCCGATCAACAGGAGTCGACGTCGGCCGATCCGATCACCCAGGGCGCCCATGGTGATGAGCAGGCCGGCCAGCACGAAGCCGTAGATGTCGAAGATCCATAGTTGCTCGGTGGCGGTGGGGCGCAGCTCCGCGCTGATGAACGGGACGGCGAAGTAGAGCACCGACACGTCCATCGAGACCAGGAGCAGCGGCAGCATCAGCACCGTGAGCCCGATCCACTCCCGCCGCCCTGCTCGCGGTGCCGGTGTGGTGGTGATCGTCATGACGAGTTCTCCTTATGCGTATGACGTACGCTGTTATGCGTAGACCATACGCAGAACTAGGATGACGGGGCAAGGAGGAAATGTGGCGGCGAAGACAGACGACAGCGGGCCCGTACTCCCGGCGGCCATCGAGAGCGCGTGGGGGCTGCGGGAGCGGCCACCCAAGGGCCCCCGGCCGGGAATGAGCGTGCCCGCCATCGTGGACGCCGCCGTACGCGTGGCCGACGCCGACGGCCTGGCGGCCGTCTCGATGAGCCGGGTGGCCAAGGAGTTGGGCGCCGCGACCATGGCCCTCTACCGGTACGTCGGCTCGAAGGACGAGCTGCTGATGCTCATGGTGGACACCGGGTACGGCCCGTCCCCCGGGCCGCCCGCGCCGGAGGACGACTGGCGCGCCGGCCTCACCCGGTGGGCCTGGGCCGAGCACAAGGTGCTGCGGCAGCGGTCCTGGCTGCTGCACGTGCCGATCAGCGGCCCACCGATCACCCCGCAGCAGCTCGGCTGGATGGAGGACGGGCTGCGCTGCCTCGACGGCACAGTGCTCGGCGAGGGCGAGAAGATGTCGGTGCTCCTGCTGATCACCGGGTACGTCCGCAACGAGGCCACCCTCACCTCGCAGATCGCCGAGGGCAGCCGGGCGGCCGGCGTCGAGCCCAGCGAGATGATGCCGGCGTACGGTCGGCTGGTGGCCCGGCTCATCGACCCGGCCCGCTTCCCCGCGCTGCACCGGGTGCTCCGCGCCGGTGTGCTCTACCAGGACGACGACCCGGACGACGAGTTCGTCTTCGGCCTGGACCGGATCCTCGACGGCGTCGAGGCGCTGATCCAACGCCGGGCGGGCTGAGGGAGCCCCATGCTGCCGAGAGACTCCATCGACACCACGGTCCTGCCACCGGGCGAACGGTTCGGCATGTGGCTGGACCTTGTCGCACGCACCTCGGTGCCGCTGCGCATCCAGTCCGCGCACAGCGGCGACTTCGCCGCCCGCGCCGACTTCATCGCGCTCGGCCCGATTCAACTGGCGCAGTACGAGTACCCGTCGCTGGACGCCACCCGGACCCGGAAGCTGGTCCGGCAGTCCGACCCTGAGCTCTACATCCTCGCCCTCACCACTGGCGGCGTGGGCACGTCCAGTCAGGATGGTCGCCGCAGTGAGATCCTGGCCGGCGAGTTCACCTTCTACGACGGGTCCCGGCCGCACGACGTCTGCCACCACGCCACCGAGCCCGACCGGGACCAGGCCACCTCGATCGTCACGATGATCCCGCACGCCGCCCTGCCCCTACCGCCGCAGCGGATGGCAGCGCTCTACGGCGGCCGGATGTCCGGCAGCGAGGGGGTCGGGGCGCTGTTGGCGCAGTTCCTGCTCCAGGTGACCGGGCACCCCGAGCAGTACCATGCCGCCGACGCCAGCCGGCTCGGCGCGGTGGGACTGGACCTGGCCACCACAATGCTCGGCCGGCACCTCGTCGCCGAGGACGCCGTGCCCACCGAGGTCCGCCGCCGGGCGCTGCTCACCCAGGTGCAGTCGTACATCCACAGCCACCTCGGCGACGCGACACTCGGCCCCCAGGTGGTCGCTGACGCCCACCACATCTCGGTGCGGTCCCTGCACCGGTTGTTCGAGGCCGAGGACACCACAGTGGCGTCGTACATCCGGGATCTGCGGCTGGCCCGGTGCCGGCGCGACCTGACCGACCCGGCGCTGCGCAACCAGCCAGTGCAGACCGTTGCGGCGCGGTGGGGTTTCTCCGACAAGGCCCACTTCAGCCGGGCATTTCGGGGCGCGTACGGCACCACCCCGCAGGAACACCGCGACAGTGGCTCGGATCTGGCGCGGATCGTCAACAGCCAGGCGTCCACCGTCAACTCGCTGCCGGCAGACTGACACCAACGCGGCCGGCCATCACCTGGTGGGCCGCCAACGGGGGCCGTGGCGAGGCGCCCGCCGCGCGAGCGGCGGGCGGCCGCCCGGTGGCATCCCGCTGACGCCCGAGGCTCCGGCTCCGTCGCGCTTCCCCCCAGAATCGCCGACGGGGCCGGTCAGGCCCCCTCCAGCAGCTTCAGGACGATCTGCTCCGCCTCCTCGCGGGGCGCCCGCGGATCCACCGACGCCACCACCCCGTCGTGGTAGAGGTCGACCACCCGGGGGTCCACGTACGACGCGCGAGCCACCGTCGGCGTGTTGCCCAGCAGCTCCGCCACCGCACGCATCACGGCGACCACCGCCTTACGCCGGGCGGTCACCGAACGGGCCGGACCGGCCGTGGCCAACTCGGTGGCCGCGAGCACCGTGGCGTGCCAGGTGCGGAAGTCCTTCGCTGTCATCTCCCCACCGCTGGCGTCGCGCAGGTAGCCGTTGACCTCGTCGCTGCGCACGTCGCGCCACTCCCGGCCGTCCCAGTAGCCGAACAGCCGCTCCGCCCGTCGGCGACGACGGCGCAGATTCACCAGCACCTGGCACAGCTCCGGGTCCTCGATCCGGCGTACCTGCTCGATGCCTCCCTTCGCGGGAAACACGAGCACCACACAGCCGCGCCGGGACCGGGCATGCTCGGGGCGCAGGGTGGCCACCCCGTACGTCGGGTCGTCGCCGGCCGCGTACTGGTCGCTGCCGACCCGGAACATCCCCATGTCCAGCAGTCGGGTCACCGTCGCCAGCACCCGGTCCCGACCCAGTCCACGTCCGTCCAGGTCCCGCCCCACCCGCTCACGCAGCGCCGGCAGCCGGCGCGCCACCTCCAACACACGGTCGAACTTCGCCTCGTCCTGCTTCTCCCGCCACCTCTGGTGGTAGACGTACTGCTTGCGTCCGGCCGCGTCGATCCCGATCGCCTGGATGTGCCCGTTCGGGTACGGCGCGATCCACACGTCCTGCCAGGCCGGCGGGATGACCAACTCCCGCAGCCGGGCCAGGACATCCGGATCCCGCACCGGAGCGCCGGACGGGTCGACGAAGAGCCAACCCCGTCCGCGCCGACGCCGTCCGTACCCCGGTCGACCCGGGTCGCTACGCCGCAACCGCACCGGAGACCCGCACCACCCTCTCCACCTCGGCCACGGCGGCCAGCACCTCGTCGAGGCGCAGCGCCGCCATCGTCGGGTGGCTTCCTACCCCGTCCCACCTGGGCCAATCCGCCTCGCCGGCCCAGAGCACCCGGTGCCGTGGCCGATCCGGTGGAGGCCCCCAGTGCGCCGGTGCAACAGGCCCGAAGAGGACCACCGACGGGGTGCCGTACCCGGTGGCCAGGTGGGCGACCCCGGTGTCCCCGCTGACCACCAGCCGGGCGTTGGCCACCAGCGCGGCGAGCGCGCCGAGGTCGGTCCGGCCGGCCAGCACGGCGTCCGAACCCAGGGCCGCCGCCTCGGCCACCCGGGCCGCCAACGCCCGTTCGTCGGCCGAGCCGGTGAGCAGCACCCGGTGCCCCTGGTCGGTCAGTGCCCGTGCCAGCGCGGCGAACCGCTCGGCGGGCCACCGCTTGGCCGGGATCTTGCTGCCCGGGTGCAGCAGTGTGACACCGCTGGGCAGCCCCGCCGCAGCGGGCCGACGCAGGCTGAGGTCGGCACGATCGGCCGGGATGTCGTACCAGGACAGCAGCCGGCACCACCGGTCCACCTCGTGCTCGTCGACGGCCCAGCGCGGGCCGTCGTCGCAGCCGGCGTCCGGGCTGGCGAAGGCGAGAAGCCGACCGGGCCTGGTGGCCGCGAGCAGCCGGTGCGACTGCGGGCCCCGCCCGTGCAGGTTGACAGCCGTCCACGGCGCCGACCCCACCCGGAGAGGACGATCCAGCCCCGCGGTGTCCACCAGCCGGTCAACGCCACCGACCAGGTCGACGAGCGGGGCCAACCAGCCGGGCGCGGCGAGCGCCAACTCCCGCGACGGGTACGCGGCCCGCAGCGCCCGCAGCGCGGGCACCGCCGTCACCAGATCGCCGACGCCGAGGGCGCGCAGCACGAGGATCACGGGTACGAGGTCTCCTGCTCGGCGCACACCACCATCTCGCGCACCGCGCAACCGGGCGGCTGGTTGAGCGCGAACATGATCGCGGCGGCGGTGTCGGCGGGCTCGTTGAGGTTCGCGTCCGGCCCCGGCTTGTACTGCGGGTCACGTTCGTCGAAGAACGCGGTACGCATCCCACCCGGAATGAGCAGTGTGACGCCGACCTGACCGGCCAGCTCGGCGGCGAGGGCTCGGGTGAACCCCACCACGCCGAACTTCGCCGCGCAGTACGCGGTGGCGTCGCTGACCGCCTTGACGCCAAGGGTCGACGCGACGGTGACGATGCGGCCCCGGGAGGTCAGCAGGAACGGCAGCGCGGCCCTGATCACCGCCGCGGTGGCCAGCAGGTCGACGGCGACGATCCGATCCCAGGTCTCCCCCGGCAGGTCGGCGAGTCGGCCCGGCACGTCGGTGCCGGCGGCGGTAACCACCGCGTCCAGGCCACCGGCCTGCTCGGCGAGATGCTGGGTGGCCGCCTCGGCGGCCCGCGTGTCGGCCAGGTCGCACTCGGTCCAGGACACCCCGTCGGCCGGCGGCTGCCGGTCCAGCACGAGCGGTCGGCCACCGGAGGCGGTCACCGCGGCGACCACAGCGGCGCCGAGGCCGCTGGCGCCGCCGGTGACCAGGACTGTGGGCCCGGCACCGGGCCGCGTGGCGGTCATCGGGTCCGCTCCGCGAGCGTGCGGACGATCAGGTCGGTGGTGGAACGACCGTCCAGATAGGGCACCACAACGGTGTTGCCACCCCAGCGCCGCAGGACCTCCGCCTCCGGCAGGCTGGCGCTCGCGTCGCCACCGCCGGTGGCGTAGTCGCCGCCCTTGACCCAGACGTCGGGGCGTACCCAGGACAGCGCCGTCTCCGGGGTCGGCTCGTCGAAGATGAGGACCGCGTCGACGCAGCTCAGGGCGGCCAGCAGTCGGCTGCGGTCGCCTTCGGACTGCACCGGCCGGTCCGGCCCCTTCAACGCCGCCACGCTGGCGTCGGAGTTCAGGCAGACGATCAGGCAGTCGCCGAGCTGCCGGGCCGCCTCCAGGGTGGCCACGTGCCCGGCGTGCAGCAGGTCGAAGCAACCGCCGGTCGCCACCACAGTGCCGCCCGCGGCGCGTACCTCAGACAGGAGCGTGGCGACAGCCGGCACTCCCACCCGGTCGGCCACCGCAGCACCTCGTGGTCCCGGCTGGAGGGCTCGCGGCCCCGGCGCACTCCTGGCCCGCACCGTCGGCGTCGACGAAGGCAGCGCCGTCGCCACTCCCCCACCGGCCACGTAGGCGGACGCCTCGGCGACCGCCACCTGCACCGCCTCGGAGACCAGCGCGCCCTGGGCCAGTGCGAGGCTGGCCGCCGCAGCGAACCGGTCGCCGGCACCGCAGGTGTCCCCTTCTGCGCTACCCGGAGTCGGCACCACGAGCGGCGTCGACCCGGCGTGGCAGAGCAGGGCGCCGTCGCCGCCCAGCGTCACAGCGACAGCGCCGGCCCGCCAGCGCCGTCGTAGCCCCTGGGCGCCCCGGGACGCTGTGGCCAGTCGGGAGGCGCCGGGCAGCGCGGGGACCAGCTCGCGCACCTCCGACTCGTTCGGGGTGGCCAGGTGCACGCCGGGCACTGCCGCCGGGCCGCGGGGGTGCGGGTCCCACACCACCGGCGCGCGGGTGGCGGCCAACGCGTCGCGCAGCGCGGGCTGCCGGGCCACCCCCCGGCCGTAGTCGCTGACCAGCACCGCCGACGCCCCGGCGATCACCCGGAGCACCTCGTCGGAGGGCTGGCCCGGCTCCCCGGACGTGCCGCCCCGGTCGTGGCGCAGCAGCACCCGCCCCCGGGCCCGCAGCCGGATCTTCTCCGGTGTCGCGCCGGAGAGGGCCAGTGGGTACACCTGCACGCCGGCGGCGGCGAGCAGAGCGCTCAGTCGTGCCCCACCGGCGTCGTCGGCGAGCGCGGTCACCAGCACCACCTCGGCGCCCTGCGCGGCGGCGAACACCGCCGCCAGACCGGCGCCCCCCGGCCGGTCGGTGGCCACTGTCTCGTCGAGCACCGGCACCGGGGAATCCGGGCAGAGCCGGTTCACCACACCTTCCACATCCCGGTCGAGCAGGGTGTCCCCGAGCACCACCACCGGTCCCCTCACGCTTGCCTCCTCATCCTCACGGGTCGACCTGCTGTCCGGCTCACGCGTCGACCTGCTGTCCCGGCCCGCCGTCGAGCACCACCTCGACCCCGGCGCGTACCGGCGCGGCGCTCAACCGACCGTCCGGTGCGGGCGTTCCGGGCACGGGGCGGACGACCGCCGGATCGGCGACCGCCGCCAGCGCGGCGGGCAACTCCTGTTCGAGGTACTCGCAGAGCAGATGACTGGTCACCAGGTGCAGCTCCTGGACGACCTGGGTGTCCGGGGACGCGACGGCCAGCACGTCGTCGCAGGCGTCGGCGAGCGGATTGGGGGCGGCGCCGGTGAGCGCCCAGGTGGTCACCCCGACGTCGCGGGCCGCCTGCGCGGCGGCGACCAGGTTGGCGCTGGTCCCGCTGGTGCTCAGCAACAGCAGGATGTCGCCGGGGCGGCCGTGGGCACGCACCTGGCGGGCGTACACGTCGGTGTAGCCGTAGTCGTTGGCGATGGCGGTGAGCGCGCTCGTCTCGGCGTGCAGCGCGATAGCGGACAGCGGCTGACGGTCGTCGTGCAGCTTGCCGACCAGCTCGGCGGTGAGGTGCTGGGCCTCGGCGGCGCTGCCTCCGTTGCCGGCCACCAGCAGGCGGCCCCCGGCGGCCAGCCGGTAAGCCAGGTCCGCGCCCCAACCCGCCAGCTGTCGCTCGCACAGTCGGTACGGCACCAGCGCCGCGGCGAGATTCGTCAGGTGGGTGTCGAGCAGGCTGCCCGTCGGCATCAGGCCACCACCCGGGTCGGCCGGCGCACGGCGGCCACCTCGCTGTAGACCTCCACCAGCCGCTCGGCCGTGGCAGCCCACGAGTACCGCTCCCGGGCCCGCTCACGCGCCGCGGTCGCGTACGCGAAACGCCTGATCCGGTCGTCGAGCAACCCCTGGATCGCGGTGGCCAGCGCGCGCGGGTCCCGGGCCGGCACGAGGTCGCCGGTCGTCCCGTCGACCACTGTGTCCCGGATGCCGCCCACTGCCGTGCCGACGACCGGCACCCCACAGGCCATCGCCTCCAGCGGGGTCAACCCGAACGGCTCGTACCAGGGTGCGGCGACCAGCAGGTCCGCCGAGCGGTACCAGCGGCCCATCTCCTCCCGGGGCACCGCGCCGACCAGGTGCACCCGATCGGCCACCCCGCACGACTCCGCGAGGGCACGCAGCCGGCGGGCGTACGGGTCGGTCTCCAGCAGCCCCTCGGGTGGGCCGCCGACGACCACGCACTCGGCGTCCGGGACGAGCGCCATCGCGCGGACCACGGTCTGGAAGCCCTTGCGCTCGACCAGCCGACCCACTGTGAGGATGCGGGCCCGTCCCGGTTCGCGGTCGGCGGCCGGCCCGAGCGGGGCGAAGGTGGTGAGGTTGACCCCGGAGGGCACCACTGTCATCCGGGACCGGGGCACACCCATCCGGACCAACTCGCCCACCTCGTCGCGGCACTGCGCGACGATCCGGTCCACCGAGCGGCCAAGCTCCCGCTCGTAGGCGACCCGTCGGGCCGGGCTGGTGTCCTGCACACCCTGGTAGCGGCGCTTCACGGTGCCCAGCGCGTGGTACGTCTGCACCACCGGCACCCCGGTCTGCCGGCCGGCGGTCAGCCCGGCCAGGCCGCTCATCCAGAAGTGCGCGTGGATCACCTCGGGCACCCAGTCGCCGCCGCGCCAGCGCTCGATCAGCCAGTTGCTGAACTCCCGCATGTGCGGCAGCAGCGCGTCCTTGGCCACCGGCTCGGCCGGGCCGGCCGGCACGTGCACCACGTCGTACCCGTCCGGGCTGCGGACGGTCACCGGCAGGTCGGGCGCGTCGCGGCGGGTGTAGACCCGCACCTCGTGCCCGGCGGCGGCGAGCGCGGCGGACAGCTCCGCGACGTGCGTGTTCTGGCCGCCGGCATCCTCCCCTCCGAGGACGGCGAGCGGGCTGGCGTGCTCCGAGATCATCGCGATCCGCATACTTCCTCCTCCAGCAGCCGGTCCCAGTCAGCGAGGAAACGGTCGAGGCCGTACCTGTCGCGCGCGGCGGTTCGCGCCGCCGCTCCGGCCTGCCGCGCGGTGGCCGGTTCGGCGATGAACCGGCGGGCGGCGTCGAGCAGGGTGTCGGTCCGGGTGGCGAGCGCCCCCGCCTCCGGGGGCACTGCCATCACCGCCTCGGTGGTGGCGAGCGCGACGACCGGCATGCCGATCGACATCGCCTCGATGAGGCTGAGCCCGAGGGAGGTCCACCGGCACAGGTGCAGGTACGCCCGCCGCCGGGCCAGTTCGGTGTGCATCCGCCCCTGGGGCACGTCGTCGTGGCTGATCAGCCGGTCGGCGGGCAGCCCGAGGTGGTCGGCCAGGCCGGCGACGCCCATGCCGAAGACGTCAAGCGGCGCGATCTCGGCGAACTGGGGCAGCAGGTCGGTGCCGGTGACCCGACCTCGCCGTACCGGCTCGTTGATCACCACGGCGAGCCGGTCCAGCTCCCCCGTGTACGACGCGGAGGGGGCGACGATGCCGTGGTCGACCACTGTGGTGCGAGTGGCGCCGGTGTCCCAGAAGATCTGATTGAACCCGGTGACGTGGGCGATGAGCAGGTCGTCGCGGTCGGCCATCGGGTGCCGGGTGTTGGGCACGTCGCCCTTGGGGGTGTTGTGCTCGACGTAGATCGCGGGAAGGTCGCGACCGGGGCGGCGACGAAGCCACTGCTCGGCCCTGTCGATCTCCTCGGGGCGTTGCAGGATGACCACGTCGACGTCCGCGCTCGGCAGCTCCTCCGGGCTGACCTCGACAGCGCTGTCGGGCCACGGGTAGGTGCGGGCCCGGCCGAGGCCGTACGGGCCGCGGTCGGGTGTGGTGGGAATCAGGTAACGATGGCTGCCGTGCACGAACGATGTGGTCCAGGAGCCGTGCACGTGCCAGAGCAGGATGTTCATCGGCCGCCACCACCGCTGACGGCGAGGGTCCGGAGCGCGTCGACCACGTCGCCCGGGTCGACGCCACTGAGGCAGGGGTGCCCGGGGACCGGGCAACTGGCCGCCCGAGTATCCCGGCAGGCAGCGGCGGCGTCGCCGAGCCGGACGGTGGGCACCCGGTAGGGCCCCCACTGGCCGAACGGGACGGTCGGCGCGAAGAGACTCACCACGGGCACACCGGCGGCGGCCGCCAGGTGCGCGGGTCCGGTGTTGCCGACCACTACCGCGCTGGCGTCCGCGACGATCGCGGCCAGCCCGGCCAGGTCGGTGCGGCCGCCCAGGTCGGTACCGCCGGCAGCGGCGACCCGGGCGGTGACAGCGCGCTCGTCCGGGCCACCGGTGACCAGCACCCGGTGCCCGGCGTCGGTCAGCGCCCCGACGATCCGGGTGGCCACCTCCGGCGGGCAGGCCCGGCTCGACGCGGCCGACCCGGGGTGCAGTACCACGTACCCCGGGTCGCCGAGGTCGGCCGGGCGCTGCGGTACGGCGTCCCGGCGCAGCCGCAGAACCGGTTCGTCGCCGTCGGGCAACCGGTGGCCGGCGGCGGCGGCAAGGGAGAGCGCGCGTTCGGGTTCGGGGACGCCCACCGGCACCCGGTGCCGGATGTCCAGCAGCGAGCCCGGATAGTCGTCGCTGATCGCCGCGATCCGGCCGATCCCCGCCATCCGCAGCAGCAGCGCCAGCGGCAGGGCGGACTGGTGGAACGAGGTGAACACCACCGCCTGGTCCGCGCCGACAGCGCCCAGCCGCGCGGACAGGCTCCGCATGGCCTCCGGGTCGACCGGACCCGGCGCGGGGTCGATCCACGGCAGCGGATGCTCGATGATCTCGTCGATGCCGGGCAACAGGTTGGCGGCGGCCCGGCCGCGCGGCCCGCACAGCAGCACCACCCGCTCCGCTCCGGCCGCGACGGCGCGGATCGCCGGGCCGGTGACCAGCACGTCACCCGCCGAGTCCGAGCGGACCACGAGCGCAGTCCGTACCGGTTCGGTGGGCGGGGTCGAGGGCTGCACCGCCCGTTGGCGGCGCAGGATCTCCGCCACCGCCGCCGGCAGATCGGTGGCCACCCATCCGGCGGCGGCGACCTCCTCCGGCCGGGTCACCGGGGTGGGCACCAGCACCCCCGCCGCCCCGGCGGCCATGGCGGCGGCGACGTCCCGGCCGATGTCGCCAACGAGTACGCAACGGGTCGGCGTCGTGCCCAGCTCGCGGGCGGCGGCGTACACCAGGCCCGGCGCCGGCTTGCGGCAGTCACAGCCGTCGGCGTCGTCGTGCGGGCAGACCAGCCACGCGTCGAACCGGCCCAGCAGCTCCTCGACGCGGGCGTGCACCGCCCGCATCTGCGCACCGGTGAAGTAGCCCCGGGCCAGGCCCGACTGGTTCGTGACGACGGCCAGCCGCAGCCCGGCCGCGCGCAGCCGGTCCAGCGCCGCCCGCGCGCCCGGCACCGGCCGCACCTTCTCCGGATCGCCGTTGTACGGCACGTCCTCGATCAGGGTGCCGTCGCGGTCCAGCAGCACGGCGTCGTAGAGCACCGCTCGGGGGCTTGCGACAGACCTGGAACCGGCGCGGTCAGCAGCGGCGTAAACCGGGGCTGACCTGCGCTGATACGGATCCTCCTGGTCCTGTCGCACAGCCGGCGGGTTCCCTGCGCCCCGAGGAGTAAACGTCGTCGTCGAGGGGGTGGGCCAGCGCCGCCGGCGATGCCCCGGGTCGGCCTTACCCGCCGTTCGAGAGAAGCTAACCCGCTCTGCTGTTAGCCAGTGCCGTGCTCGGGTATGGGATCCCGGTGGCGATTGTGGAGAAAGTGATCGATGCTTCCCCTGAGCAGGTGTTCGACGTGCTCGCGGACGGATGGACGTACAGCGACTGGGTGGTCGGCACGGCGCACATGCGGGACGTGGACGACGCCTGGCCCCGGGTGGGCAGCCAACTGCACCACCGTGCCGGGCCGTGGCCGTTCTCGTTGCAGGACGCCTCGACGGTGCTGGTCTGCGAGCCGCCGCACCGGCTCGTGCTCAAGGCCGGGCTCTGGCCGGCGGGCGAGGCGATAGTGGCCTTCACCCTGGAGCCGGTCGGCGACGGCGCCACCCGGGTGCGCCTCGGGGAGGACTTCGCGGCCGGCCCGCTTCGCTGGGTCCACAACAAAGTCAACGATCTGGTGCTGCACCGACGTAACCGGGAGACGCTGGCCCGGCTCTCCGACATCGCCACCCGGCAGAAGGGATGACTGTGACCCGGACCGTGGTGGTGACCGGCGCGAGCGCCGGCGTAGGCCGAGCCGTCGCCCACACGTACGCGGCGCGCGGCGCCCGGCTGGCGCTGCTGGCTCGGGGCGAGGCGGGGCTGGTCGCCGCCGAGCGGGAGTGCCGACTGCGCGGCGCGACGGACGTGCGGGTGTACCGGGTGGACGTGGCCGACGCGGGCGCGGTGCAGCAGGCCGCCGACGACGTCGTGCACCGCTGGGGCGGCATCGACGTGTGGGTCAACAACGCGATGGCGTCGGTGTTCGCGCCGGCCTGGGAGATTCCGGCGCGCGAGTTCCGTCGGGTCACCGAGGTCACCTACCTGGGCACCGTGCACGGCACCCTCGCCGCGCTGCGGCACATGCGGGCGCACGGGCGGGGCACGATCGTGCAGGTGGGCTCCGCGTTGGCCTACCGGGGGATCCCGCTCCAGTCGGCGTACTGCGCCAGCAAGCACGCCGTCCAGGGGTTCAACGACTCGCTGCGCGCCGAGCTGCTGCACGACTGCCCGGGGGTGAAGTTGTCAATGGTGCAGCTACCGGCGGTCAACACGCCGCAGTTCTCCTGGGTCCGTACCCGGCTCCCCCGGCATCCGCAGCCGGTGCCGCCGATCTTCACTCCGGAGTTGGCCGCCCGGGCCATCGTCTGGGCTGCCGACCGCGGCACCAGAGAGTTGAACGTGGGTGGCCCGACCTGGCTGGCCCGGGTGGGCGACGCCCTGTTCCCCGGCCTGTTGGACCGGAAGCTGGCCCGCGACGGCTACGACAGCCAGCAGACCGGTGAGAAGATCGATCCGGCGGCCTGGCGGGACAATCTGGATCACCCCGGCGATGCGGACACGGACCGGGGCACGGCGGGTGTTTTCCGCGAACAGGCACGCGACCGTTCCGCGGCGCTCTGGGTCGGCACGCACAAACCGGCGCTCTCCGGTGTCGCGCTCGCCGTCGCGGCGCTCGCCCTCAGCGCCGTCGCTCGCCGTCGGCGTTGACCAGATCAAGCCGCTGACCAGGGCTTCGACGCCCGCGCACGGTAGGCGGCGAAAGTCCGCAACGCCCGGAAGGGGTGCCTCCCTCGGACCGAATCCGGGAACTAGATACCCTTTGCATGACCCTTGTCCGCAAACCGAGGATGACCGACATGATCAAGCCGGTGCAGTTGCCGTCGCCGTGGCGGGACGCACGCCTGACCGTCGTCGTGCCCACCTACAACGAGGCGGGCAACCTCCCGACGCTGGTCGAGCGACTGCTCGCGCTGCCGCTGCCGGGGCTGCGCATCCTCGTCGCCGACGACAACTCCCCCGACGGCACCGGGGAGGTGGCCGACAAGTTGGCCATCGAGCACCCCGACCGGGTCGAGGTCGTGCACCGCGCCGGCAAGGAAGGCCTCGGCCGGGCGTACGTGGACGGGATGACCCGGGCGATCGAGGGCGGCGCCGAGTACGTGGCGCAGATGGACGCCGACCTCTCGCACCCGCCCGAGGCGCTGCCGGGGATGCTCGGCGCGCTGCTCTCCACCCAGGCCAGCGTGGTGATCGGTTCCCGGTACGTGCCCGGCGGCGAGCTGGACGAGAACTGGCCGCTCTACCGCCGGGCGCTCAGCGGCTGGGCCAACCTCTACGTGCACACCCTGCTGCGGGTACGCATCCGGGACCTCACCGCCGGCTTCAAGATCTGGCAGGCCGAAGCCCTGCGCGACATCGACCTGGAGCGGGTGCAGTCCAATGGCTACAGCTTCCAGGTGGAGATGCACTACCTCGCCACCAAGCTGGGGCACACCATCCTGGAGGTGCCGATCCGTTTCGAGGAGCGGCGCGACGGCGTCTCCAAGATGACCACAGCGACGAAGGTGGAGAGCGCGCTGATGCCCTTCCGCCTCCGCAGCAAACACCGCAACATCACCCGCTAACAACGCCCACCCCACCCACCCCGCCTGGGTGATCAAGAGCTTTGCGTCAGATCCGCCGACGCTGGCGACGCAAACCTCTTGATCACCGAGAGCTCAGGGGGTGGGGGTGGGCGGTTGGTCGGGGTAGATGGCGCGGTGGGCGGTGGAGACGGCTGCGGCGTAGGCGCGGCCGGTGAGCGCGCGGTCGCGGGCCAGGGCCGCCCGGGCGGCGTTCGCGCCGGGCGCGCCGTGCACACCGCCGCCGGGGTGCGCCGAGGCGCTGGCCAGGAAGAGCCGGTCCACCGGGGTGTCCGCCCGGCCCAGGCCAGGGATCGGGCGTAGGAAGAGCTGCTGGTACGCGGCGGCGGTCCCGCCGCCGAGCGTGCCACCGACCAGGCTCGGGTTGCCCTTCTCCAGGTCGGCCGGTCCGGCCACGTGTCGGCCCACGATCAGGCGCCGGAAACCCGGGGCCGCCGCCTCCAGCACGTCCTCCATCCGCTGCACGTGCCCGGCGACCTCCTCGGCCCGCCAGTTCCGGCGGAACGGCAGATGGGTGTACGACCAGAGCGACTCGGTGCCCGGCGGGGAGTGGCTCGGGTCCGCCACCGACATCTGCCCAACCAGCAGGAACGGGTCGCGGGGCAGCTCACCTCGGGCCAGTTCGCTGGCGTAGTGGGTGAGCCCGTTCAGGTCCGCGCCGAGGTGCACGGTGCCGGCGCCGGCCAACTGCCGGTTCGTCCAGGGCACCGGCGCGGAGAGCGCCCAGTCCACCTTCAGCGTGGAGCCGTCCCACCGGAAGTGCGCCAGGTCCTCCACCAGCCGGGACGGCAGTGCCGCAGCGCCGACCAGGTCGAGATAGAGCGCCGGTGCCGGCACGTCGGCGAGCACGGCCCGCCGGGCCCGCCACAGCGCGCCGCCGACGGTCCGGACCCCCATCGCCCGGCCCCGGGCGGTGAGCACCCGATCGGCCCGGGCGCCGTAGATGATCGTCCCGCCACGCGCCTGTAGCCGATCCACCAACGCGTTGGTGATCTGCTGCGCGCCGCCGTTCGGCACCGGCCAGCCGACCTGCTGGCCGAGCATGGCCAGCAGCCAGCCGTACACCCCGGAGCCGGCCTCCTCCGGGGAGAGGTCGGTGTGCAGGGCACAGCCGGCCAGCAGGGCCGGCCCGCCGGGACCGTCGAAGAGTTCGTCGCCAAGTTTGCGGACCGGCACGACGAGTCGGCGCGCGAGTCGCAGCGCGCCCGCGACGCGCAACCGACGCAGCAGGCCCAACCCGCCGCGTACCGGAGGGAAGGGCGAGGTGATCGCCTCCAGCATCGGCTCGGCCACGTCGAGCCAGTCGGTGTACGCGTTGAGCCAGCGCTTACCGTCCCCGGGGGCGAACTGCTCCAGCGACGCCGCCGTGACGTCCGGATCCCGATTGATCACCGCGGCTCGACCGTCGGGCAGCAGGTGCGCCAGCACGTCCGGCGAGTGCCGCCAGGACAGTCCGTGTCGACCCAGGTCCAGGCCGCCCAGCACCGGCGAGGCGTACCCAAGGGGGTAGAACGAGCTGTAGAGGTCGCTGAGGTAGCCGGGCGCGGTGACCTCAGCGGAGCGGACCGCGCCGCCGGGCACCGCTGTCGCTTCCAGCACCACCACGTCCCAGCCGGCGTCGGCCAGCAGGTTGGCCGCCACCAGGCCGTTGTGCCCGGCCCCGACGACGACGGCGTCCGCGCTCTGCGCGGTGGTGGTTGTCATCGGATCCGCCTACCCGGCGCGCAACCGGGCGAAACGCGTTTGCCTCGTCGAGGCCGGGGCATCCAGCGCCGCATGTACACGGTTGCGCAGCTGGTGGGCGGGGTGTGGGGTGCGGGCGGCGACGGCGGCGAACTGGTCGTGCGTGATCCGGCGGACGACGCGCCGGTGAGCACGGTGCCGGTGGCCACGGCCGACGAGGTGGGCAAGGCGACCCAGGCGGCCCGCAACGCGGCGGCCCAGTGGGCGGCGACCGCCCCGGCGGAACGGGCGGCGGCGGTGCACCGGGCCGCGGACGCCGTGGAGGCCGTCATCGAGGAGTTGGCGGCGGCGGTCACCGCGGAGATGGGCAAGCCGTTGGCGGACGCGCGCGGCGGTGTCGAGGCGGGGATCGGCACCCTGCGACAGTATGCGGAGCTGGCACCGCTGCGCGGCGGGCGCACGCTGAACGGCGAACCCGACGCGCTGGACTTCCTGACCCCGCAGCCACGCGGGGTGGTCGCGGCGATCACCCCCTGGAACGACCCGGTGGCGGTCTCCTGTGGACTGCTCGGCGCGGCGGTGGTGACCGGGAACGTGGTGCTCTACAAGCCGAGCGAACGGGCACCGGCGACGGGGTGGCTGCTGGCCCGGGCACTGGACCAGGCGCTGCCGCCCGGGGTGTTGTCACTGCTCACCGGCGGCCCGGAGGTGGGTGCGGCACTGGCGGCCCAGGACGTCGACGTGGTGGCCCACGTGGGTTCCACAGCGACCGGGCGGGCGATCGCCGCCGCGGCGGCCCGCACCGGGGCGAAGGTGCTCCTGGAGAACGGCGGCAGTGACCCGTTGATAGTGGACGCGGGCGTCGACCCGGAGTGGGCGGCGGAGCAGGCGGCGCTCGGCGCGTTCGCCAACGCCGGGCAGATCTGCGTGGCGGTGGAGCGGCTCTACGTGCACCGGGAGGTGGCCGACGACTTCGTGGCCGCGCTGGTGCGACGCGCGGGAGCGCTGCGGGTCGGGCCGGGGCGGGACCCGGGCACCGAGCTGGGCCCGCTGGTCGACAGGCGGCACCGGGAGCACGTGCACGGGCAGGTGGCGGCCGCTGTGGCCGACGGCGCGCGGGTGCGGGTCGGCGGCGAGGTGCCGGACGGGCCGGGGGCGTTCTACCCGGCCACCGTCGTCACCGACTGCCGCCACGACATGTCGCTGGTCCGGGAGGAGACCTTCGGACCGGTCGCCCCGGTGGTGGTCGTCGACTCGTTCGACGAGGCGCTGCGTTGCGCTGCTGACTCACCGTACGGGCTGGCCGCCACGGTGCTGACAGCGTCGATGAGTCACGCGCAGCGGGCCTGGCGGGAGCTCCCGGTGGGCACGGTCAAGGTCAACGCGGTGTTCGGTGGCGCGCCGGGGGGTGCCGCGCATCCGCGTCGGGCCAGCGGGCAGGGCTTCGGGTACGGCCCGGAGCTGCTGGACGAGTTCACCGCCACGAAGGCGGTACACATCGAGGCGCCCGGCGGCGGGCACTGGTGAACGGCGCGGGCGGACGCAGGGGTGGCGCGTCCGCCCGTACCGCGTCGGTTGTGCTCCGGTGTGGCTGGGGTCAGTCGCCGCGGGCCTTGCGGGTGGCGCGGTCGTTTGCCTTCTCGATGGCGGTGACCAGCTCCGGTTTGGTCATGCTGGACCGCCCGGGCACGTCGAGTTTGCGGGCCACCGACATCAGGTGGTCCTTTGTGGCGTTGGCGTCCACGCCGCCCGCGGTGGGGGCCCGTCGTTCCGGCCCGCCGCCGGCGGCCTGCTGGTCGCTGGGGCCCTTGCGACCCTTCGGCTCCCAGTGGTCGCCCACCTTCTCGAACTGATGCTTCACCGCGGCGAAGGCGGTGCGGTGCGACCGCTCCCCCTCGCCGTAGGTCTCGACCGCCGAGTCGTGCGTCTTCTCCCAGGTGCGCTGCGCCTTCTCCGGGGAGCGTCGCAGCGTGCTGGGCAGGTCTTCGCGCCCGGGCATCTCGTCCTCCTCCGTGTCGACAGTGTCACTGTGACCGTTCCCCGGTGACCGGGCGGCAAACCCTAGCGACGCCGGCCGGGTACCGGGTGGGTTTGTCGATTTCACCATCCGGGTACCGGCGGGCCAGGCCAGACCGGACGACCGGTCATCCGGTGGCCGGGGCGCAGGGAGCGGGCATGACGACCACGGAGCCCGGTACGACGCTCGACGGCACAGCGGGCACCCGGGTGCCCCGACGGATGCGGCAGTTGAGCTGGCGGACCTGGCGCGGTGTGCTGGTCCGCAGCGTGCAGAACTTCGTCACCGACAACTGCTCCGACTGGGCCGCCGCGCTGACCTACTACGGGGTGCTGGCGCTCTTTCCGTCCGCCATCGTGGTGGTGGCGTTGGTCGGTCTGGTCTCCGATGGGGAGCGGACCCTGGACACGGTGGTCGACCTGGCCAACCAGGTGGGCGCCGGGTCGGTGCTGACCGACGACGAGGGCGGCGTGGTCGGGGTGATCCGGAGCGTGGTGCTCGATCAGAGCAACCCCAAGCTGCTGCTGAGCTTCGGCCTGCTCGGCGCGCTCTGGTCCGCGTCGGGTTTCATCGGCGCGTTCACCCGCGCCTCGAACGCTGTCTACGGGGTGACCGAGGGCCGCCCGGTCTGGAAGCTTCGACCGCTACAGATCGGCCTGGCGGCGATCACGCTGGTGCTGCTCGCTGTTGTCGCCCTTGGCCTGATCGTCAGTGGGCCGGTCACCGACGCGGTCGGCGACCTGGTCAATGCCGGCGGCCTGGCCCGCACGACGTGGAGCGTGGCGAAGTGGCCGGTCCTCGCCATGATCATGATGGTGCTGTTGTCCCTGCTGTTCTGGATCGCGCCCAACGTGCGCCAGCCCCGGTTCCGCTGGCTCACCCCGGGCGGGGCGGTGGCCCTGATCTCCTGGGCGGTGGCCTCCTTCGGCTTCGGCCTCTACGTGGCCAACTTCGGTTCGTACAACACCACCTACGGCAGCCTCGGAGCCGCAATCGCGTTCCTGGTCTGGCTCTACCTGTCCAACTCGGCGCTGATGCTCGGTGTGCAGATCAACTCCGAGGTGCAGCGCGGGCGGCAGTTGCAGGCCGGCGACCCGGACCCGGACGAGCCGGTGCTGCCGCCCCGCAAGCCCGCCGACGAGTGAGCCCTCGTTCGGCAGTGGTGTCCGGTTCGCCGCCGAGCCGAGGGCCGGTTCGTGGCCCGGTGCCGGTTTACCGGGCGGGGTGCCGGGTAGCGCAGAAGGCATGGAGCGTGGCAACAGCAAGCACGGACCGAGGATCGACGAACAGATGAGCCAGGAGGTCAGCGGCCTCGTACAGGGGCCGGGGACCGGTGGCTCTCGGGTCGACGAGTCGCGGGTGCCGGAACCGGCTGGCGAAGACCAGCCGGAGACGACCACCGCCCCGGCCGGCGACCTGCGCACCGGCACCCCGCAGGGCATGAGCTCTACGGACGTCGAGCAGCGCAGCCGGCTCGGCCGGTTCATCTCGATGAGCGCGCTGCCGGGCGACCGTCTGGTGCTCATTGCCAGCGCCCGTGAGAACGAGGCGCCGGACGACATCGTGGCGGCGCTGGAACGGCTGCCCGAGGGCACCGTCTACCAGACGGTCTCCGAGGTGTGGGCCGCGCTGGGCAACAAGAACGAGACAACTCGCTGGTGACCTGGATCGCCCCCCGATCCGCAACCCACCGGCGACTGAAGGAGGTTCCCCGATGAGTGGCGTTACCGAACATGTGGACGTGTCAGTGCCCGTACGCACCGCGTACGACCAGTGGACGCAGTTCGAGGAGTTCCCGGAGTTCATGGAGGGTGTGCAGGAGGTTCGGCAGCTCTCCGACACGATGACCCACTGGACGGTGGACATCGCCGGGGTGAAGCGCGAGTTCGACGCGGAGATCACCGAACAGCTTCCCGACGAGCGGGTCGCCTGGCGTTCCACCGGCGGCACCCAGCAGGCCGGCGTGGTGACCTTCCACCGACTGGACCAGGACAAGACCCGGGTCACCCTGCAGCTCGAGTTCGAGCCGCACGGCGTGGTCGAGCAGGCCGGCGACAAGCTCGGCATCGTCGACCGACGGGCCAAGGGCGACCTGGAACGGTTCAAGACCTACATCGAGCGGCGTGGTCAGGAGACCGGCGCCTGGCGCGGACAGGTGGACCGTCCGCAGCCGTGACACTGAGCAGTGACCTGCGATGGCCGCCGGAATCCCGGCGGCCATCGCCCTGTCCGAGCCTGCTCGCCGGGCACCGTTTGCGATCATCGTGCCCGGGTACGGCTGAAGGTATGACCGACGACAAGATCAGGGTGTGGCGGGACGAGGAGCGGCTTCCGTTGGAGGAGTTGGAGCGCGCGGTGTCGGGTTCCAGCCTCGACGGGCAGGCCGATGACGTGACGGGCAACGACGCCGGCGAGGAGGCCGCGTTCGGGCACGGGCCGGCCGCGTCGGACCGCGACGGGCAGGCCCAGGGCAACAGCCGGGAGGCCACCGACCCGCAGCGCGCCTACCGCCCGTCGACCACCGGCCGTACCGGGCCGGACGTCTGACGGTCGCTCCCGGGCCGGGCGGGTACCGCCGGCACTGGCGGCCCAGCAGCCGGTCGGCGGGCGCCCCACTCGTAGAGCGCGATCAGCGCCAGCGCGAGCACCAGCAGGGCCGAGCCCAGCACCTCCACCGAGGTGTTGCCGATCAGCACGCCCAGCCCGGCCGGGACGAGCGCCGCGCCGATGCCCGCGGCGCCGATCTGGAGGCCGATGGCCCGGTCCGCGTGCGCCGCGCCGACCCGTTCGGCGGTGGTGAGGGTGAGCAGCGGAAACACCGGTGCGGCGGCGAAACCGACAACGACCAGGCCGAGCACCGCCAGGACGGCCGGCCCGGGAACGGCGATCAGCGCCGCGCCGGCGGCCATTCCGGCCAGGCTGACGCGCAACACCAACCCCGACCCCAGGCGCTCGGCCACCAGACCCTGCACCACCCGACCGACGAAGAGGCTTCCCCAGTACGCGGAGACGCAGCCGCCGGCCAGCGCCGCGCTGAGCCCGCGCCCCTCGGTCAGCAGCAGGAACGCCCACAGCCCGGCGGACACCTCGATCGCCACGTACAGCACGAAGGCGAGCGTCCCCGACCAGACCGCTGGCAGCCGCAGCGTGTCCCGGACCGGAACCTGGACTGTCGACGCCGGCCCGGCACCCGTGGCGGCGGGCTCACCGTGGACAACCGCGCCCGCCTCGGTTCCGGCTGGGGCGCCGCGGTGCCAGGCCCGCACGGTCAGCGCGAACGCGGCGGCGAGGACCAGTTGGGCGGCGGCCACGATGCCGTACCCCCAGCGCCAGGCGAGCCCGGCGCTCAGCACCGCGGTCATGATCAGTGGACCGATGGCCACGCCGAGGCCGAAGAAGGCGTGCAACCAGTTCATGTGGCGGGGCCCGAAGGCCCCGGCGGCGTACGCGTTGAGCCCGGAGTCGACGGCGCCGGAGCCGAGCCCGAGCAGCAGCGCACAGCCCACCAGCACCGCCAGTGCGGGGCTGACCGAGTAACCGGTCAGCGCCAGGCTGGCCAGCAGGGTGCTGCCGGCGAGCAGGGCGCCCACGCCGACCCTTGCCAGCGTGAAGCCGGCCAGCACGCTGGAGGTGAGATAGCCGACGGTGCCGGCGGTGAGCACCCACCCGACCGCCTCGGTCGGTACGTCGAAGTCGCCCCGGATCGAGGGCCAGCTGACGCCGAGCAGGCCGTCGGGCAGGCCGAGGCTGACGAACGCGAGGTAGGACAGCAGGAGCAGTGCGGCGCGTGGACGCGCGGGCGGGGTGGACACGAGGCACCATCCTGCCGCAGGGGCACCCTAGCGCTGTCGACGCCCAATCGCCCTCGGCGCAAAGAAGTCGTGTCCGTACGGTCGAGAAAGCGGACAGCTCATCCAGAATCGGCCGATCGGAGGACGGCAAAGCGGCCGGTTCGCGTAAGAATTTCGGGATGCATCAAGGCTCCGGAATCCTCTCCACGCGTCAGCGCCGGCTCGCCTGGCTCGGCTTCATGCTCGCCGCGCTCCAGGCGCCAGTGTCCGCCTGGCTCGTCGACGACGAGTCGTGGCTGTTCAGCCTCTGCGTCGCGCTGATGGTGGCCACCGTGATCATCGCTGACGACGCGGCACGGCGTCGCCCGGCCGACGCGACAAGCGACTAGCCTCCGCCGCCGGGCCGGGCCTCGTGGCCCGGCCGGCCCCGGCTACGGCGGCGTTCCTTCATCTCCGCCTCGTAGAGGTGGCGCCGCCCACCCACCAACTCGTCGCGAGCCTGCTGGTCCAACTCGCGGAACAGCGCGTGGTAACCGTCGTCGAAGTCCTCGACGATCTGAAACGTCCACCGTCCGGCGATGACGTTGCGGCCACGCAGCTCCGTGGCGATCCGCTCGGCGAGGTGCGGATGCCCGGCGGCGCGAAACTGCTCCACCGCGTCGTCGAGCATCAGGTCGGCATGGCCGATCAACTGGTGCATCGAGTAGAGGTGCCCCCGGGCCCGCTCCACACACTCGAGCGCCTCGCTGAGCTTGCCGAGCGCGGCGACCGTCGCGTCGCTGACGCCGTCCGGCCGCCGGTGCCGCTCGTCGGGTCCGTCCGCCTGTTGTGCCATCCGTGCCTCCGTGCCGGGTGCCGTCATCAGTGGGTGTTCTCCTGCTGCCCCGTCTGTGCCGGATCAATCCCCCAGGTCAGCGGCGACCGCCCCAGTGGCGCAGCCGACATCCGCCGAGCGGACGAGGTCGACACCGTCACTGGTCGGTTAGCCTCGGTCACCATGCGTGTGCCGTTCAACCGGGTCGCCTCCCGTACCGCCGTCGACTCGGCGCGGTCCACCCTGGCCGCCCTCACCGTCTCCGTGGGCACTGTCGGGCTCGCCGCCGCCGCCGCGCGACCAGGGCTGCTGGCCCTCGTCGACCAGCACGCGGCGGCCGTCCGGGACAGCCTCGACGGCGACCGCACGCCGCTGACCTCCGCGGCGCTCGCCGGCTACGCCGAGGGGGTGCGCGCCGCCGCCCTGGAGCACGGGTGGACGCCACCCAGCGGGTCGGTGGACTGGAGCCAGCCGGAGTGGCTGCTCACCCGCCTGGTCGCGGTCTGCGCGCTGGCCCGCGCGCTCGAGCGGCACTGACACGCGAGGGGAGGGCGCCCCGCGTCGTACGCGGAACACCCTCCCGACCCGTGCTGCCGTTCTCTCCCGCTACGAGCGGTACTGCTGGGCTTCGTCCACCCGAGGCATGGCCTGGGTGCGGTCACCCCCGCGGTCGGCCATCTGCCGCTCCACGTCGCTACGTCCGGCCGACGCGGCCTGACGTTGCTGCTGCACCGCCCGAGCCTCCTGGGCCGCCCGGTGCAGCCAGCCGTCCCAGCGGTTCTGCATCGGCTTCACGAGACCACCGCCGACGCCGACGATCAGGATGCCTGCCACAGTGGCGAGCACCGCGATCAGCACCGGAGTGGTCACCGTGGTGGCGATACCCACCTGGTTCAGGGCGGCGATCACACCGAGCGCGATGATGAAGATCGCCGTCAGGTCGGCCAGGACCTTGCCGTACGAGAGCCCTCCCAGCGCCCCGGTGACCAGATCCCGGACAGCGTTGGCGATCGCGGCCGCCACCACCACGATGACGATCGCGATGAACGCGCGCGGCAGCCAGGCCACCACGCCGCTGATCAGGTCACTGATCGCGTTGGGCCCCCAGACTCCGAAGGCGAACTGCAGCGTGAACAGCAGTACGGCGTAGTACGCCAGTCTGGCCAGAATGTCGCTGGCGTCGTACTTCGTTCTCTCCAGGGCCCGTTTGATGCCACCGCGTTCGACCGCCTGGTCGAAACGCACCCGTTCCAGCACCGTATCCACGATCTTGAGGACGGCTCTGGCGATGAGCCAGCCGACCACGAGGATGACGATGAAGGCCACTGCCTTCGGGATGAAGAGCAGCACCGACCTCCAGGTGTCGGCGATGGCATCGCCGATGTCGGCCTGCCGGACCGCGAGGGTTTTCAGCATGATGTCCCTCCTGTCGCATGGACTGCGCCGGGCGCATACCCGGCAACCGGTCCGGCACTCCGCGCAGCGCGCGGCGTTTTTCCCGACAGACCTCAGGACAGGGGCCTTGAACTGCCCGAACGGCCACCGCGACGGACTCGGCGACGGCCCGCCGCCGTGGTCGGATGCCTTTTCCGGTCGTCCGACTAGGCTGCGAACATGCCAGGAACGGTCGGGCGGGTCCCCACGCCAGCAACCCCGGGCCCGGGCGCACCCACCGGGTCCGGCCCGGCCGTCGGCGTGCTCGCCCACGACTGGGCCAACACCCCGCTGGGCCCGGCCGACGACTGGGACGTGGCCCTGCGGGCCGTGGTGGAGCTGGTCCTCGCCTCGCCGATGCCGATGGCCCTGGCCTACGGCGACGATCTCGTCCTGCTCTACAACGCCGGCTACGCCGAGCTGCTGGGCACCAAGCATCCCAGCGCCCTCGGCCGTCCGGCCGCCGAGGTCTTCGCGGAGATCTGGGCGCTGCCCGGCGTCGGTGCGGTGATCGAGCGTTGCTACCGGCAGGGCGAGCCCTTCCTGGAGAAGGAGTCCACCCTGCCGCTGGTCCGTGGGCACTCCGCGACGGTGGAGCAGGCGGTCTTCACCAGGGGCTACTCACCGGTGCGCGACAGCGCCGGGCAGATCGTCGGCGTGTTGACGGTCGCGGCCGAGACCACCCACGTCACTGAGCAGTTGCAGAGCCTCAGCCAGGTGGCCGCGGCGCTCGCCGGCACCCTCACCCTCGACGACGTGGCCCGGGTGGCGCTGCGGTACGCGATCACCACGTTCGACCCCGACCAGGCCTCGTTCGCTGTCGACGAGGGCGGCGGCGGCTGGCGCATGGTGCGTCGGGTCCGTGGCGAGTTGTTGGACGAGGCCGACGAGCGGCTTCCCCCGCTCTGGCGGCGTGCGCCGACGGACTGGTCGGCCCCGGTGGTGCAGGCTGCCCGCTCCGGCGCCCCGTCCTTCACCCGCGACGGGCAGCCGCTGCGGGACACCGCCGTGGACCGCCACGACCAGAAGGTCCGCGCGATGGCGGCCCTGCCGCTGGGCACCTCGGTGGTTCGCGGTGGGCTGGCGGTCGGCTACCAGGTTCCGCACACCTGGTCCCCCGCCGAGCGGGCGCTGCTGGCCGCCTCGGCCGAGCTGATCGGCCAGGCCGCCGAACGGGCCCGCCGGTTCGAGACCCAGCACGGCACCGCCCAACTGTTGCAGCGCAGCATGTTGCCGGAGCACCTGCCGGACCTGCCCCGGTTGCGGATCGCGGCCCGCTACGACCCGGGCGTGGACGGCAACGCGGCCGGCGGTGACTTCTACGACGCGTTCCTGCTGCCCAACGGCTCGCTCGGCGTGGTGCTGGGCGACGTCGCCGGGCACGACGTGCAGGCCGCCGCGCGGATGGGACAGGTCCGGGCCGCGCTGCGCGCCCTGGCCCTGGCCGATCCGATGCCCGACGCGGTCCTGGCCGGTCTTGACCGGCTGGTGACCAGCCTCGGCGCGGAGGCCGGCACCCACGAGCTGTTCGTCACTGTGGCGTTCGGGGTGATCGACGCCGAGCGGCGGGAGCTGACCCTGTCCAGCGCCGGTCACCCCGCGCCGTTGATCCGCCGCGGCGACCCGGATGGTCGGTTCCACGCCGAGTACGTCGACGTCCCGGCCGGGCCGCCGCTGGGGTTGGGCGGCCGTCCGGGCACCACTACCGTCCCGTTCCGCCCCGGTGACACGGTGCTGCTGTTCAGCGACGGGGTGGTGGAGCGTCGCCGGCAGAGCCTCAGCGCCGGGCTGGCCACGCTGAGTGACGCCATCGCCAAGGCCGGCAGCGGCGACCCCCGGGCGCTCTGCGCGGTGGCCACCGCGGCGGTCCCGGGCGGTACGGAGGACGACGTGGCGGTGCTGGCGGTCGAGCACGCGCTCAAACCGAGTCGATCGGCGAGCATGGAGGTGCCCGCCGAGCCGACCGCGCCCAGCCGGGTCCGGCACTGGCTGACCGGCCAGCTCACCGACTGGCAGGTGCCCGAGTCGGTGATCGGGGCGGCGGTGCTCTGCACCAGCGAGCTGACCACCAACGCGTTGCTGCACGCCGGCACGGCCGCCCGGGTGGAGATCGACCTCAGCGCCGAACGGCTGCTCGTCTCGGTGGCGGATTCCGGCACCCGGGGCACCGTGACCCGGGCCCGTACCGACACGTTGAGCAGTCGCGGTCGCGGCCTCGGCCTGATCGAGGAGCTCAGCGACGCCTGGGGCACCGACCCGTCGGTCCGGGGCTCCACGGTCTGGTTCGAGATCCTCACGCCGCCGGCCGCGCATCAGTGAGCCGCCCGAGGGTAGGAGGACGCCAATGGCTACCGAACGGCCCGCCGGGGTCCTCTTCGATGTCGACGGCACCCTGGTCGACACCACCTACCTGCACACGGTGAGCTGGTGGGAGGCGTTACGCCAGACCGACCAGCCGGTGCCGATGGCGGTGGTGCACCGTTCGATCGGGATGGGATCGGACAAACTCCTGGACCATCTCCTCGGCCCGGAGCGGGACCGCGACGCCGACTCGAAGCTGCGCGACGCGCACGACACCCTCTACGCCGAGTACTGGGAACGGCTCACGCCGCTACCCCGGGCGGCCGACCTGCTGCGGGCCTGCGCCGAGCGGGGGTTGCGGGTCGTGCTGGCCACCTCCGCCTCGGAACCCGAGGTGGGCGCGCTTCGCCGGGCGCTCGCCGCCGATGACGTGATCGACACTGTCACCTCCTCCGCGGACGCCCAGCAGAGTAAGCCGGCTCCGGACATCCTGGTCGCCGCGTTGGATCAGTCCGGGTTGGCCGCCGAGCGGGTGGTCTTCGTCGGCGACTCGGTGTGGGACGTCGCCGCAGCCGGGAAACTGAGCATTCCGTGTGTGGGCCTGACCTGTGGTGGTACCAGCCGCGGCGAGCTCGCCGGCGCGGGTGCCGTTGCGGTGTACGACGACCCGGCCGCGCTGTTGCACGAGTTGGCGGACTCGCCGCTCACCCGGCCGCGGTGAGGATCACTCGGGTCCACCGGAGCGGACGCGCATAGCCGGAGCCCTTGCGGGGCACTGACTGTCACCACCTGCCCGCGCCTCGCGGGTGCGGGCGGAAGGGTGGTGCCGTGGAGCCGGTAGATGTGGCGTTCGCGCTGGTGGGCCTGGGCGCTCTGCTCGCGGGCATCCTGCCGCGGGTGCTGGAGCGACGCCCGCTGTCCATGCCCATCGCCTTCCTCGCCCTCGGCATGCTGGTGTTCCTGCTGCCCGTCGGGTTGCCGTCACCGGACCCCCTGGCCCACCCGGAGCTGACCACCCACCTCACCGAGATCGGGGTGATCGTCGCGCTGATGGGCGCCGGGCTGAAAATCGACCGGCCGTTGAGTTGGCGGCGGTGGTCGTCCACCTGGCGGCTGCTGGCGATCGCGATGCCCCTGTGCATCGCGGCGGTGGCGGTGCTCGGCTGGTGGTGGGCGGGGCTGGTGCCGGCCGCCGCGCTGTTGTTGGGCGCCGCGCTGGCGCCCACCGACCCGGTGCTCGCCGCCGACGTGCAGGTCGGCGAGCCGACCGACGTGGAGGATTCCGAGGACGAGGTCCGCTTCGCCTTGACCTCCGAGGCCGGCCTGAACGACGGGCTGGCGTTCCCGTTCGTCTACGCGGCCATCGCCATCGCCTCGACCAGCCTCGCCCCGAGCGACTGGTTGGCCGAGTGGTTCACAGTGGACGTGCTCTGGAAGATCAGCGTCGGCGTCGGCGGTGGCCTGCTCATCGGCTGGCTGCTCGGCAAGCTGTTCTTCCGCGCTCCCAGTGAGCTGCGGTTGGCCCGGCACGCCGAGGGCTTCCTGGCGCTGGCCGCCACGTTCCTGGCGTACGGGCTGGTGGAGGTGGTCGGCGGGTACGGCTTCCTGGCGGTGTTCGTGGCCGCCCGGGCCATTCGGGCCGCCGAGCGGACCCACGAGTTCCACTCGGTGCTGCACGACTTCGCCGAGCAGGTCGAACGGCTGCTCACCCTGGTGCTGTTGCTGCTGCTCGGCGGCGCGATAGTGGGTGGCCTGCTGGGTCCGCTGACCTGGCCGGCGGCCGCCGTCGGGCTGGCGCTGGTGTTCCTGGTGCGACCGCTGATCGGCTGGTTGTCGTTGCGCGGCGCACCCGGACGACCGGCCGAGCACTGGGTCATCTCGTTGTTCGGCATCCGCGGCGTCGGCTCGTTCTACTACCTCGCGTACGCCACCACCAAGGCCGACTTCCCGCAGGCCGAGCTGCTCTGGGCGACCGTCGGGCTGGTGGTGCTCGTCTCCGTCGTGGTGCACGGCGTCACGGCGACCCCGGTCATGCAGCTGCTGGACCGGGAGGGAGAGCGGACCTCCGACCCGGCCGAGCGGGACGCCGACGCCCGGCCCGTCGCGGCAGCCGGGCACGCCTGAGCGGGCGGCTCAGGCCAGCCGGCACGTCTGAACGGGTGTCTCAGGCCAGGCGGGCGGCCAGGGCACGGCCGAGGTCGCGGCCGGAGCGCCAGGCGCTCTGCACCCGGGGCTTGCCGAACGCGTCGCCGGCCAGGCCGATCCCGTCGGCGTCGAGGTGGTGGGTGGCGCCGCCGGCGTCGCTGGTCGGCTTCGCGTACGTCCAGCGGTGCACGTGCACGTCGACGGCCTGCTCGGGCAGCCCGAGCAGGTCCCGGACGGCCTGCTCGATCGCCGGGCCGGCCCCGGTGGGTTGGGCCAGGTGCCCGGCCGCGAATTCCGGCACCGTGTGCGCGACAAGCACCGGCGCGCCGTCACCGCGCCGGTCACCGTCGTCGCAGACGAGGTTGAGGACCGGATGCTCATTGACGAACGCGCCTCGGAAGTCCGGCCAGCGCCGGGTCGGGAAGCGCAGCACCGCGGCCAGCGACGGCGACCAGCGTTGCGCCTGTACGACCCGGGTGGCGTCGGTGAGGGCCGGGTCGAGCAGGAGGGCGGCCTGCGGGCCCGGCATGGCCAGGGCGACCGCCGCACACGGCTGCCCGTCGACGACCGGGCCGGGTTCCACTGTGAGCACCAGCCGGTCGACTGTCACCGGCACCCCGCCGGCCAGGTGCTCGACAAGCGAGCGCAGCCCACCGGGGGCGGCGAAGCGCATCGGCCCACGCACCTCGTGGTTCCCGCTCCGGTCGTACGCCTGGAAGGTGTCGGTCCATTCGCGGACCAGCCCGGCGGCGCGCCACTGCTCGACCAGTGCGGCGAAGTCCGGGTCGGTGGCGGTGAAGTAGGCGGCGCCGATGTCCGCGGGCCGGCCCTGGAAGCGTTTGCTGGCCATGCGGCCACCGCGGACGTGCCCCCGCTCCCGGACCTGCACCGGCACGCCGGCACGCGTCAACTCGACAGCACAGGCCACCCCGGCGATGCCCGCACCGACCACCACCACGCTCGACAGGTCCTCGGTCATCAGATGATCGTAGGTGGCGGCGTTGGGGCATGAACCCCCGACGATCGGGGTACTGGCACACCTGTTCGAAAGAAAGGGTGATGATGATGACGGACCGCCGCACCGAGCAGGCCGACCAGAATGCCGCGATCAAGGACCCGGACGAGCGGGTCACCGGGGACGAGCCGCCGACCGCCGCGCAGGAGTCCTACCTGAGCACGCTGGCCCGGGAGGCCCACGCCGACCTCCCGGACGACCTGACCAAGGCCGAGGCGTCCAAGCGCATCGACGAACTGCAAGCCGAAACGGGCCGAGGCCAGTAACCCCGACCCCCTCCACGCGATCTTGCACTTTCTGTCGCGACAAAGGCCACACAGGGCGCAAATCGTCGACAGCAAGTGCAAGATCGCGGGTGAGGGCGGGGCGGGGGGCAGGGGCGGGGGGTCAGGGGCGGGGCAGGCGATGCAGGTGGACCTCGGTGAGGGCTCCGGCGTGCACCTCGGCGGTGAGGTAGGTGGCGTGGGGTTGGGAGCGGCGGTCGGTGGGTGAGCCGGGGTTGAGCAGGCGCAGCCCACCGGGCGCCTCGGTGTCCCAGGGGATGTGCGAATGCCCGAACACCAGCAGGTCGACGTCGGGAAAGCGGGCCGCGCACCGCTTCTCCCGGCCGGTCCGGGGCCCGGTCTCGTGCACCACAGCGACCCGCAGGCCGTCCAGCTCGACCCGGGCCACCTCGGGCAGTCGGGCGCGCAGCGCCGGGCCGTCGTTGTTGCCGTACACACCGACCAGTCGGCGCGATCGCGCGGTCATGGCGTCGAGCAGGTCCTCGTTCACCCAGTCGCCGGCGTGCACCACCACGTCGGCCGCCTCGATGGCCGCCCAGAGGGGCCCGGGTAGGTCCCGGGCCCGCTTCGGTACGTGGGTGTCCGCCGTGAGCACCAGCCGCATACCCGTCATTGTCCCCCGAGACCCGGCCGCCCACCCGGGGGACGTGGGTGGACGGCCGGGCTCCGCGCGCCCGGGGCGTCACCAACACCCCGGGGTACGGGTCAGGGGGCGGTCACGGCAGGGTCCAGCGTTGCGCCCCGGTGCCGTTGCAGGTCCAGATCCGCAGTTGCCGACCGTCGGTGAGGTCCGAGTTGGGGATGTCCAGGCAACGCCCGGACTGCGGGTTGCGCAGGCTGCCGTCCGACTGGGCGGCCCACTGCTGGGCCCCGCTGCCGTTGCAGTCGTAGAGCTGCACGAGGGTGCCGTCGGTGGTGCCGCTCGCCTTCACGTCCAGGCACTTGGCGAGCCCTCGCACCGTACCGTCGCCGGGCAGGGTCCAGCGCTGGGCGGCGGTGCCGTTGCAGGTCCAGGTCTGCACCCTGGTGCCGTTCGCGGTCTGGCTGGAGGCGATGTCCGCGCACTTGCCGAGGGCCTTGACCTCACCGGTGCGCGCCCCGCCGGTGCCGACACCCGGGCCGGTGAAGGTGTAGCTGTCCACGTCCAGCAACGCCCCGCTGCCGCCGGTGACGACCAGGTACAGGTCGTGGGTGCCGTCGTCGGGCTTGGTCACGGTGGTGCTCAGCTCGGTGTAGTTGTCCCAGCCGCCGGTGTTCGGCACCGCGATCCGGGCGACCTCGGTGCCGGTCGGTGAGTCGTACCGGAAGGAGATGGTGCCGCCGGGGCCGCCGGAGGAGACCCGGGCCCGGACGCCGGTGATTCCCTTGAGGCTCACCGCGTGGTGCCGGACGCTCTCGCCGTTCTGGACGTCACCCAGCCGCTTGCCACCCTCGGCCGCCGCCTGGTCGATCACCTTGGGGCCGTTGAGCTGGACGAAGTGCTCGGCCTGCCACTGTTTCGGGTAGAGGCTGATCTCCTGCTCACCGGTGAGTGCGGCCGTGCCGGTCGCGCCGCGATCGGTGTAGCTGCCCCGCAGGACGAAGAACAGCACCGAGTCGGGGCCGGCGTGCACCGGCCCGGTGTTGAAGGTCGCGCCGCAGCCGGTCCCCTCCCCCTCCTCGTGGGCGTGCTCCTGGTGGCCCAGCGCGGCCCGGACGACCACCGTCGAGCAGGCCGGCGTGCCATCCTGCGGGTCACTGGCCGTGGCGCCGACCGTCAGGTCCTGTCCCCAGTCGAAGAGCCCGCCGGCGGGCAGGCCGGTCAATGTGACCGTCGGACGGTTGTTGCCGACCACCACCGCCACCAGTGTGGTGGCGCTGCGGCCGGTGCCGTCGTTGACTGTGAGCCGGGCGCTGTAGCTGCCGTTGGCGGAGTACGTGAAGGACGGGTTCGCGGCTGTCGAGTCGGTGCTGCCGTTGTTGGTGAAGTCCCACGCGTACGTCAGCGGGTCGCCGTCCGGGTCCGAGCTGCCGGCGCTGGAGAAGGTCACCGAGAGCGGGGCCAGGCCGTTGTCCCGGTTGATGGTGGCCTTGGCTTCCGGCGACCGGCCACCCTGGACATAGTTGATTTTGTAGAGACCGGCGTCGACCGCGCCGGAGAAGTAGCCGCTGCCGTACTCCAGCAGGTAGAGCGAACCGTCCGGGCCGAACTGCCAGTCGATCGGGTGGACGAGTTTCAGGCCGGCGAGCACCGGCTCGATGACTGTCGGCGCCCCGGTCGACGGGTTGCCGTTGTCGAACTGGACCTCCTTGATCCAGTTGCGGCAGTACTCGGAGATCAGCCACTTGTTGTCGTAGTACGCCGGCCACTTCACGTCCGAGACGAGGTTCGGGTCGTAGTGGTAGACCTCGACGTGGTTGGGCGACCCGCACCCACCCGGGTTGTCCAGCGCCGGCCAGTCCTCACTGCCGCCGTGCTGCTCCCAGACCAGTGCCGGTTTCGTCGGCGGAAGCTGCTGGACGCCGGTGTTGCGCGGTGAGTTGTTGACCGGGCCGGTCGAGCCGCCGCAGGGGAACCAGCCACGCGGTGTGGCGGTGGCGAAGTCCCAGTCGTTGTAGGCGACGTTGGGGCCACCGCAGTACGGCCATCCGTAGTTGCCGGGCCCGTTGGCCCGGTTGAACTCGTCGTAGGCCGCCGGGCCACGGTTGGCGAGGTCGGTGCCGGCATCGGGGCCGACCTCACCCCAGTAGAGGGTGTTGTTGGCCTTGCGGTCCACCCAGATCCGGTACGGGTTGCGCACGCCCATCACGTAGATCTCCGGGCGCGTTCGGGCGGTGCCGGCGGCGAAGAGGTTGCCGGCGGGGACGGTGTAGCTGCCGTCGTTCTCCGGGTGGATCCGGTTGATCTTTCCGCGCAGGTCGTTGGTGTTGCCGGAGGTGCGCTGGGCGTCGTACTGGGCGTTGCGGTTCGTCCGCTCGTCGATCGGGGCCATCCCGGCGGAGTCGCCGCCGGAGTTGGTGTTGTCGCCCACGGCGAAGTACAGGTTGCCGGCGGTGTCCCAGCTCATCGAGCCGGCCGAGTGGCAGCAGAGATCACGTTCGGTGGGCCACTCGATCAGCGGGTCCTCGCTGCCCGGGTCGAGCTGCAGCGTGGACGGGTTGAAGGTGAACCGACTGATCCGGTTGACGAGTGGGGTGACCTTCGGCGAGTAGAAGAGGTAGACCCAGTGGTTGCTCGCGAAGCTCGGGTGCAGTGTGATGCCGATCAGGCCGTCCTCGAAGCGGGCGTCCAGCGCCACTGTCAGGGCCACAGTGGTGGACCTGGTCGCCGGGTTGTAGAGGCGCACCTGGCCACCGGCGCTGCTGGTGCCCCGGTTGATGTAGAAGACCTTGCCGTCGGGCGCGACGGCCAGTTCGATCGGTTCGCCCATGGAGAGGCCGCCGTCGAGGGTGACCTTCTCGAAACCGCTGGTGGGGGGCGGGGCGAGGGCAACGGCCTGGGCCGGGGACGCGGCGGCCGGTAGAACGACTGCCTGCGGGACGAGGCAGAGGGCGATCAGGGCGGTGAGCAGTGTGGTGGCGCTGACGAGACGTCGGCGCGGTGTGCGGGACACGAGACCTCCAGCTGTCCGGGGGATCTCGGTGCCGCTCCCGCCGACTGGAGGAGCACCGCAGGGTGCCCCGGACATTAACGTCTTTCACTGGAAAGCGATAGAACTTCGCATCACCAGGCAGAAAGTTGTCACGATCTCCACGAAAGTCCGGCTCACTGGCGCACCGGGGAGAAGTACGCCGGGGGCATTCCGCACTGACGCAGCGTCGGGTCCCGCTCGACGTCGGTCAGCACACCCGCGGCGTTGATCAGGCCGATGTGGGAGAACGCCTGGGGGAAATTGCCCAGCTGTTCCCCGGTCAGCGGGTCGATCTGCTCGGCGAACAGGCCGAGGTCGTTGACCCGCTGCGCCAACCCCCGGAACAACTCGTGCGCCCGGTCCCGCTCCCCGGCCAGCGCCAGGCAGCACACCAACCAGAACGAGCAGATGAGAAACCCCGCCGGGTCGCCGTCCCAACGCCGCAGCAGGCCGTCGTGGGAGAGCCGCTGCTCCACCGCCCGGATCGTCGAGAGCATCCGCGGGTCGTCGGCCCGCACGAAGCCGACCAGCGGCATCACCAACACCGACGCGTCCAGGTCGTCGGATTCGAAACTCCCGGTGTACGACCGCAGCCGCTCGTTCCAGCCCCGCTCCATCACCTCCGCGCGCACCGCGTCACGGGCGGCCGCCCAGCGGGCCACGTCCTGCGGCTCGCCGAGCTTGTCGCCGAAGCGCACCGCCCGATCCAGGGCGACCCAGCACTGCACCTTGGAGGACACGTGGTGATGCTGGGTGCCGCGTTCCTCCCACATGCCCGCGTCCGGCAACGCCCAGTCCCGCTCGGCCTGGTCGGCGAGCACCCGGAGCACGTGCTGCACCTCAGAGCCCAGCGGCTCCAGCTTGTCGCGCATCAACCAGGCGGCGTCCATCGCCTCGCCGAAGATGTCGGTCTGCCGCTGCTGCCACGCGTCGTTGCCGATCACCACGGGCGGGCTGTCGCGGTAGCCGCCGAGCTGTTCCAGACGGTGTTCGGTGAGGTCCCGCTCCCCCAGCACCCCGTACATGATGGGCACCGGCCGGTTGTCGACGCGGCCCATCGCCCGACCCAACCAGGCGAACTGTCGCTGCACCTCGTCCAGGCACGCCGTCCGCCACAGCGCCCGCAGGGTCAGGCTGAAGTCGCGCACCCAGACGTAGCGGTAGTCGTAGTTGCGGTCCCCGCCGAGTTTCTCCGGCAGCGAGGTGGTCACCGAGGCCACCACCGCTCCACTGGGCCGGTACGTCATGCCCTGCACCACCAGCCGGCTGCGCCGTACCTCCTCGGCGTAGAGCCCGTCGTACGGGTGCTCAGCCGTCCAGGAACGCCAGCCGGCGACGGTGTCGGCGATGGTCTGGTCGGCGTCCGGCACCTCGGGCAGCGGGGCGTCGTAGGTCGGGGCGTACCCGAGGGTGAAGTTGTGTTTCGTGCCGGCGCGGGCGGTGAACGTCCCGGTGGCCTCGCCGTCCCCGGCGGTCAACCGCTCGCTGCCACGCAGGGTGAGTCGGGCGGCTCCCGCGATGGCCTCCAGCATGTCCTCCCGCTCGATCAGGTACGCGATGGTGCGGCCGTACTCGAAGCGCGGCCGGTAGTGCACCCGCATCGGCACCGAACCGGACAGCCCCTCCACCGAACGGACCAGCACCTGCGGGGAGTGCAGGCCGATGTCGTGACCGCGCGAGCCGGGCTCGAAGGCGAGCGCGTCGGTCAGCGCGACCTCTCCCTGGGCGGTGCGGAAGACCGTCCGCAGCACCAGGGTGTCCTCGACGTAGCAGCGGTCGACGCGGTAGTCGCCCTCGGGCTGGATCGACCAGTGCCCGGCGCCGTCGTCGAGCAGCCGCCCGAAGACCGACGGGGCGTCGAACCGGCCAGGGCACCACCAGTTCACCGAGCCCGTGGCGTCCACCAGCGCCGCGCTGCGGCCGTCGGCGAGGAAACCGTAGTCGCTGATCTGTCCGCTCTCCACCTGAGTGCCTACCCGGGCAGTCCGCGCCCATTCCCCTCCCGCCCGACGGTCCAGACCGCGTTACCGGCCGGCCTGGACGGGAACCCGGCGAGCTGACGAGGGAGGATGCTCATGACGTCAGCTTCGGGGCCGACCGCCGCCTGGCGGTCCGGCACACAGGGTGGCGACCTGCTTCCATCCGGGCCGGCCGGTCGCCTGTCGACACCGGCCGGGGACGGCCACGGGCCGGAGGCCGGCCCGCCGACAGTGACGATCGGCTCGTACCCGGACTATCCGACCGCGCAGCGGGTCGTCGACTACCTGGCCGACAACCGCTTCCCGGTGGAGCACAGCGCCATCGTCGGCACCAACCTCACCCTGGTGGAGACGGTGCTCGGGCGAATGACCACCGGTCGAGCGGGCCTGCTCGGCGCCGGCACCGGCGCCTGGTTCGGGCTTTTCATCGGCCTGTTGTTCGGCATCTTCACCGTCGGCAACTGGCTGGCGGTGATCCTGGTCGGGCTGGTCATCGGTGCGATCTGGGGTGCCGTGTTCGGCGCCGTCGCGCACGCCATGACGGGCGGGCAGCGTGACTTCACCTCGGCCAGCTCGCTGCGTGCCGGCCAGTACGCGGTGACCGTCGACGCGCAACTCGCCGACCAGGCGCGACAGCTGCTCGGTCGGATGCAGATGTCCAGCTCGGCGTCGAACGCCCGCTGAGCGACGACCCACCGCCCGTCCCGGCAGCGCCCGGGGCGGGCGGCCGTTCAGTGGTGGTACGCCAGCTCGCCGGCCCGCAGCGGCACGTCGACCCGGTTCTCCGGTGGTGCCAGCGGGCAGGCCCAGCGGTCATCGTAGGCACAGCTCGGGTTGTAGAGGTAGTTGGCGTCCAGCCGGACCCGGTCGCCGGGCAGGAGCTCGACGCCCCGGCCGAAGGTGCCCTTCACCGTGTCGGTGAGGTACCGACCTCCGCCGTAGCTCTCCGGCCCGCAGGTGCCGTCGCGCAGCGGAACGAACAGCCCGCCCCCGTACGCCTCGATCCACCACAGGGTCAGCGGCCCCCACGGCGTCTCGGCCACCGCGACCCGCCGGTACGCGACCACCCCGTCCGGGCCGCCGGTGTCGATGCGCAGCTCACCGCTCGCCGGGCGCAGGGGCGCCTCGACCACGGCCTCGGGATTGGGCGGGAAGTAGCGCACCCCGGCGAAGTGGGGCCGCTCCGCCACCGGGATCGGGCTCTGCGGGTGGGTGGCGAAGAGTTCGTCGCGGCCGGCGCGGAAGCCGGCCAGGTCGACGTCGGACAGGTACAGCCGGGCCACCCGCTCTCGCCAGTCGGCCAAGTCCAGATCATCCACGCCACCGAGCCTATGCCGTGGCGCTGCGGCAGCTCAGCGCGACGGCCAGTTGGTGAGGACGGCGTCGAGGGCGTCCAGGGTGCGCGTCCAGGAGTCGTCGGTGGGACGGGGGGTGTGCCGGAAGCCGCCGGTCTTCTCCAGGCTCACGAACCCGTGGAAGGTGCTGTGCATCATCCGCACCGCGTCGGTCTGGTCGGGCTCGGAGAGCCGGTAGCCGCGCAGAATCGCCCGGGTCATCTCGGCGTGCCGGACGCCCGCGCTCGCGGCGGCGGTCTCCGGGTCGAGGTCGATCTGCATTGCCGCGTAGCGGCCCGGGTGCTCTCGCGCGTAGTCGCGGTACGCGTTGGCGAACGCCACCAGGGCGTCCTTGCCGGCCCGACCGGCGAGCGCGGCGGCGACCCGGTCGGCCAGCTCCGCCAGCGCCAGCAGGGCGATCCGGACCCGCAGTTCGTGTGCGTTCTTCAGGTGGAAGTACAGGCTGGCGTCCTTCACCCCGAACTGGCGGGCGAGCGCGGCAACAGTGACGTTCTCCACGCCCACCTCGTCGGCCAGCTCTGCCGCGGCCAGCGTCAGGCGCTCGACGGTCACCCCTGCGCGTGCCATCCACCACACTCCAAACCTATCTTTGTTAATGGTTTGCCTAGGGTGGTTAGTCTACTACCTATGTTGGCCCTGACCGAATCCGTCATCCGCGCCTCCTTCGTCAATTGCAGCCGGGGCGAGGCGAAACGGCTGACCGTTCCAAACGATCTTGAAATGCGCCAGTGGGACGACCTCGACTTTCTCGGCTGGCGGGATCCCTCCGCGCCGCAGCGGGCCTACCTGGTCGCCGAGACCGACGGCAAGCCGGCCGGAGTGGTGCTGCGGGCCGCTACCCACCAGACGGGGCGCGTGCGGCACAGCATGTGCTCGTTCTGCCTGACCACCCACCTCGGCGGTGGCGTCACGTTGATGACCGCCCCCAAGGCCGGTCCGAGCGGACGGCAGGGCGACTCCGTGGGCACGTACCTGTGCTCCGACCTGGCCTGCTCGCTGTACCTGCGGGGAAAGAAGCACGCGGGGCCCCCCGCGCCCGAGCCGCTGCCCCTGCCGGAGCGGATCGACCGCGTCAGGACCGCCCTCGCGACGTTCCTCCGCAAGGTCACCGAGTGACGGTTCGCGACAACCCGTGCGGCCGGGGCCCGAGCGTGTGCGGGCCCCGGTCCACCTCCGGCTAGCGGTCGGTGGCCAGGCGGGCGTGCAGGTGCTCGTCGTAGCGGCGGCCGTCGCCGTACCGGTACGACTCGCGCAGCGTGCCCTCGGCCGGGTAGCCGGCGCGGTCGGCGACCCGGCAGGACGCCGGGTTGGCCACCGCGTGACACAACTCCACCCGGTGCAGTCCGAGATCCGCGAACGCCCACTCGGTGAGCCGGACGACGGCGCGGACCGCCACCCGACGCCCCCGCGCCGCGGGAACCGTCCAGTAGCCGATGGACGCGTCGCCGTCGTGGATGCGGTGCAGCGACACCGAGCCGAGCAGTTCGCCGTCGGCCGCCGCCGTGACCGCCATCGAGGCATGACCACCCGTGGACCAGTCGGCCCGGCGACGCACCCAGAGCAGCGCGACCTCGTCGTCGATCGGGTCGCCACCCTGCGGGTTCCACTGGGCGATCGCCGGGTCCCGGAGGGCGTCGCGCACCGCCGGGGCGTCCTCATCCCGCCAGGGGCGCAGCAGCAGGTCGGCGGCGGAGAGTTCCACGTGTTCCACGAGGCCGGAGTCTGACACAACCTGCGGCCTGCGCGCCGCCGGATTAACGCCGGCTTCCTTCAAAGCTGCACGATCTCATTGGCGAGGGCGTGTAGAAGTGACCCAGGCAACGCGCAACACTGTTACTTAAATTTTGAAGTAGTGCTACCGTCGTGGGCATGACCGAGAGCCTGGACAGCACCCGAGAGGCCGCCTGGCGCGCCTACATCGAGGCCAGCCAGCGTCTCTACACCCAGTTGGAAGAGGATCTGCGGGTCGACAGCGACCTCAGCTTCCCCGACTACCACGTGCTGGTCCTGCTCTCCGAGGCACCCGGGCAGCGACTACGGATGGGCGAGCTGGCCAGCCGGTTGATCTTCTCGCCCAGCCGCCTCACCTACCAGGTCTCCTCCATGCAACGTCGTGGCCTGGTCAGCAAGGAGCCCTGCCCGGACGACCGGCGCGGCAGCGAGGCGGTGCTCACCGCCGCCGGGCTGCTCGCCCTGCGGGAAGCCGCACCCCACCATCTGGCGTCGGTGCGTACCCATCTCATGGACGACCTCGACGATGCCGAGGTCGCCTGCCTCACCCGGGTCTTCGACCGGCTCGGCGAGCGCCTGCGGGCATCGCGGGCCAGCTCGACCACCCCCGCCTCACGCTAGGAGCCTCGACATGCCCGCGATCACCGTCGACAACGTTCTCGTCCTGCCCCGCCTGCCCCAGCTCGACGAGACCACCACGATCCGCCCGGTCCGCACGGTGACCACGGCGCCCAGCGGCTTCGAGGGTGAGGGCTTCCCGGTCCGTCGCGCCTTCGCCGGGGTGTCGACCACCGACCTGGACCCGTTCATCCACCTCGACCAGATGGGCGAGGTGGACTACGCGCCGGGCGAGCCCAAGGGCACTCCCTGGCACCCGCACCGCGGCTTCGAGACCGTCACCTACATCATCGACGGCGTCTTCGACCACCAGGACTCCAACGGCGGGGGCGGCACCATCACCGACGGTGACACCCAGTGGATGACGGCGGGCAGCGGCCTGCTGCACATCGAGGCGCCGCCGGAGCACCTGGTGATGAGCGGCGGGCTCTTCCACGGCACCCAGCTGTGGGTCAACCTGCCCCGCTCGGCCAAGATGAACCCGCCCCGCTACCAGGACATCCGGGGCCGGGAGTCGGCGCTGCTCACCACGCCCGACGGCGGCGCGCTGATCCGGGTCATCGCCGGCGAGGTCGCCGGGCACCGCGGCCCGGGTTCGACCTTCACCCCGATCACCATCACGCACGTCACTGTGCAACCGGGCGCGCAGGTCGACCTGCCCTGGCGGCCCGACTTCAACGCCCTGGTGTACGTGCTGGGCGGTCGCGGCACGGTCGGCGCCGACCGGCGGCCGGTGCGTACCGGCCAGCTCGCGGTGCACGGCCCGGGTGACGCGCTGCGGTTCAGCGCCGACACCGTGCAGGACAGCAACACCCCGGCACTGGACCTCTACATCATGGGTGGTCAGCCGATCAGGGAGCCGGTGGCGCAGTACGGCCCGTTCGTGATGAACACCCGGGACGAGCTGCTCAAGGCGTTCGAGGACTTCCAGGCCGGCCGTCTCGGCGTGATCCCCACCGAGCGGCTCCCGCACACCGGCGGCCAGGGCGCCCGGCCCTGACCACTGTCGGCAGCTGAGTTCGGCGCCGACGCCTCCGGTTCACCCCCGGTGGCGTCGGCGCCGCCTCAGGAGACCGCAAAAATCCCGGCGACGCCCAGAATCACCATCACCAACACCGCTACCAGCGCACCCCGTTCGCTCTCCACCGCCGGCTCGCGGTTCTCGGTCACGGGATTCGTCGTGTCGCGGGGCATTGTGTGGCCTCCTCGGCTGTTGTCGCGTCGCTTCCGTCTGCGTTGGCCAGGTCACCGGTCAGGGGGCCTGGCGTGCGGACCCGCGTCGGGGGTCCTACCGTGAGGACGTTGCCGACCTCCAGGGGGGCTGGACGGTGCCGTTGCAGGACTGGTTTCTCACCGCTGAGGAACGCGCCAACCCGGTCTCTGGCATACCCGTATGGACCACGGGAAACCTCGCCGAGCCGTTGATTCACGGTGCCGCATACTTCGACCGGCTGGTCGACGAGGTCGAGGCCCTGGGCCCCGGCGACCACCTGTTCTTCACCGACTGGCGGGGTGACCCGGACCAGCGACTGCGCCCGGACGGTCCGACAGTTGCCCAACTCTTCGCCCAGGCCGCGCAGCGCGGTGTGGTGGTGAAGGGGTTGATCTGGCGCTCGCACCTCGACGTCCTGGCGTACAGCGAGGCGGAGAACCGCGACCTCAGCGAGACGATCTCGGCCGCCGGTGGCGAGGTGCTGCTTGACCAACGCGTCCGGCGCGGCGGCTCGCACCATCAGAAGCTCGTGGTGCTGCGACACCTGGGCGCGCCCGAGCGGGACGTCGCCTTCGCCGGCGGGATCGACCTGTGCCACAGCCGCCGCGACGACGCCGCGCACCACGGTGACCCGCAACCGGTGCAGATGTCCCCCCGGTACGGACCCAACCCGCCCTGGCACGACGTGCAGCTCGCGGTGCGCGGTCCGGTGGTCGGCGCGTTGGACACAGTGTTCCGGGAACGCTGGACCGACCCGATGCCGCTGGACTCGGAGAACCCGGTGGCCTACCTGCGGGACCGGCTGCGCGGCTCGGACCTGCGCCCCGACCCGCTGCCCGAACAGCCGGCCGATCCGCCGCCCTGCGGTCCGCACCAGATCCAGGTGCTGCGCACCTACCCCGCCGTCCGCCCGCGCTACTCGTTCGCACCGGACGGAGAGCGGACAGTGGCCCGGGGTTACACGAAGGCGGTGCGCCGAGCCCGCCAACTGATCTACCTGGAGGACCAGTACCTCTGGTCGGCCGAGGTCGCGGACCTGTTCGCGCACGCGCTGCGGGACAACCCGGACCTGCACCTGATCGCCGTCGTCCCCCGCCACCCGGACGTGGACGGCAAGCTGGCACTGCCGCCGAACATGGTCGGGCGCGAGCAGGCGCTGTCACTGTGTGAGCGGGCCGCACCGGACCGGGTGCATGTGTTCGACGTGGAGAACCACGCCGGCGACCCGGTCTACGTGCACGCGAAGGTCTGTGTCGTCGACGACGTCTGGGCCAGCGTGGGCAGCGACAACTTCAACCGGCGGTCCTGGACTCACGACAGCGAGTTGTCCTGCGCCGTCCTCGACGAGACCCTGGACCAGCGGGAGCCCGCCGACCCCGCCGGACGGGGCGACGGCGCGCGCAGCTTCGCCCGGGACCTGCGACTGCGGCTGTGGCGCGAGCACCTGGACCGCGACCCGGACGGCGCTGACGACGCCGACCTGCTGGACCCGGCGGACGCCGTCGCGGCCGTCACGGCCGCCGCCGACGCGCTACAGCGGTGGTACGACGACGGCCAGGTGGGGCAACGGCCGCCGGGGCGGCTGCGCCCGCACCGCCCCGAACGGCTTCCGTGGTACACCAGGGCCTGGGCGCTGCCCATGTACCGGCTGGTCTACGACCCGGACGGCAGGCCGCTGCGGGCGAGGCTGGCCGGCACCTGGTGAAGCGGTCGGGCCGGCTCAGGAGCGGCGACCGCGTGCACGTTCAACCCGCCGGGGTAGGCGAACGACGAGCGCGGTGAGTAGTAGCCGAAGCCGATGGTCAGCGGGTTGGCCGGGCGCAGCGCGTACATCGGGTGGCCGCGCTGGAGGAACTCCACCGACTCGATCTCGAACGGGGCGACCGGCTCGGCGACGAACGGGTAGGCCGAGCTGAGCAACTGGCCGTCGCGCCGGGTGAAGTAGCGGTGGTGTCCACTGCTGATCACGTGCCCGGTCTCCCCCACCCGACACCGGGCTCGGATCAACGGCGTGCCGTCGATCTCCGTCTCGGAGAGCAGGTCCTCGCCGTTCACGTCGATCCGGGTGCGCCCGGCGAGCACCGGGGCGCCGCGGGCGAGGGCGTACTCGCGGACCAGCCGGGTGGAGGCCACGTAGTGGGTCCACCAGCCACCGGGGTTGAGGCCGCCCGGCGCATCGACGCCCAGCAGCGAGACGCCGAGGTAGGTCAGCGAGTACGCGCCGAAGCCGGAGGTCTGTGTCTCGTCGTCGACGATGTACTGGTTGAGGAAGACCTGCCGGTCTGGGCGGGGGCAGAGCCCGGGGGGGACGAGCGCGGCGACCGCGTCGGGATCCGCCGGCAGCCAGCTGAAGTAGAGGGTGCGGCTGTTCACGACAAGCTGGGGAGCGGCTGGATCGAGCACGGTGCCTCCGAACCGGGTGTGTACACGCGACGCTACGGCCGGTCCCACCAGCGGGACAAGGACGGATAGTCGACACTCCTGCCGACTTGTCGGATTTCATGTTGACCAGTCGACGCGACCCGTGGGCCGATCGGCCGGACGTGCCGGACCGACCGGGCAGCGGACCCGCAGCGGGAACAACGGGTAAGGATCCTCACAACCACCCGAACTTCCGCCCCACTTGCCCTTTTTGTTGCTCAACACACCTTAAGTACATCAACCTTTCGGCTAGATTTCTGGGAGACGATCAGGTTAAGGTGACTCCCGAACGGCCTATTGGAAGCTAAACCAAAGCGTCACGTCTTTTTTGTCAGCGGACGAGGTGCAGGGAGGACCACCCATGACCGCGCCAACGATCACCGAGCAGCCGAGCGCCCCCGTCAAGGCCACCACCAAGCTTGACCCGCGCGCCCTCACCGACAGCGCCGCCGACCTGCTCAACGCGATGGCGGCGCTGCCCGCCAACCACCCGTCGCGCGCCGCCCTGCGGGACCGGGCGATCGAGGCCTGGCTGCCGCTCGCCAACCACCTGGCCCACCGCTACAGCGGGCGCGGCGAGCCGAACGACGACCTGGCGCAGACCGCCGCGATCGGCCTGATCAAGGCCATCGACAAGTTCGACCCCGAGCGCGGTGTCGACTTCGCCGGTTACGCGATCCCCACCATCATCGGCGAGCTCAAGCGGCACTTCCGGGACCGCACCTGGGACATCCGGGTGCCCCGCCGGCTCCAGGAGCTGCGGCTGGCCATCTCCGACGCCAACAGCTCGCTGCTGCAGACCCTCGGCCGCTCGCCGACGGTCGCCGACATCGCCGCGCACCTCAAGCTCACCGAGGAAGAGGTGCTGGAGGGCCTGGAAGGCGCCCGCGCGTACAACGCGGTGTCGCTGTCCACCCCGACCGGCGACGGCGAGCGCGCCACCGAGCTGGGCGACATGCTCGGCGGCGAGGACAGCGAGTTCGAGCTGGCTGAGCTGCGCGTGGCCCTCGGCCCGGCGCTGGCCACCCTCGACGAGCGCGAGCAGAAGATCCTCACGCTGCGCTTCTACGGCAACCTGACCCAGTCGCAGATCGCCGACCAGATCGGTGTCTCGCAGATGCACGTCTCGCGGCTGCTGACCCGGGCGCTGACCAAGCTGCGCGGCCAGCTCGACGGCACGTACTGACTGTTAGACGAGGAAAGGGCCGGGTCCGTGGACCCGGCCCTTTCCTCTGTCCGTGCTGTCACGCGAGCGTTACAGTGCGACCACAGGATGTGCTGCTCGCGTCGACTGACCGGCTCAGTGCCCGACGGGCTCGCGCCACATCGGCCAGAACGGCGTGCCGTCAGGCACCCGGAACGGCTCGCCGGCCAGGTAGCCGTGCTTCGCGTACAGGTCCCGGCTGCGCGGGCTGCTCGCCTCCAGGTACGCCGGCATTCCGTTGGCGTCCAGCCAGGCGTGATGGTGGCGCATCAGCGCGCTTCCCAACCCCTGCCCCTGCCGGTCGGGCCGGGTTGCCAGGAACGCGAGGTGGTGGTGATCCGGATGCGGGTGGTGCGCCGCGAACAGCTCGTCGAGGTGCTGGAACCGGTCGGTCCACTCACCGCAGGCGGCGGCCAGTCGGGCGTCGTAGTCCGCCGGCGGCGGCGCCGGCTCACCGACCGACGGAAACCACACCGCGACCGAGGCCCGGTCCGCTGTGGCGTGGACGATGCCGTGCCGCATCGCGTGCCCGACCAGGATCTCGAAGTCGCCGGCCAGTACCGCCTCCCGCTTGCTCGGGTCGGGCACCAGCCAGTAGGTCACCTCCAGGACGGTGAACGCCTCGGCGATCCGACCCGCCACGAGGGTGGTCTCCTCCGGCCCGAGTTGCTCGATGACCACGCTCATCGGGTCACCTCCACGGCGGCCGGCGCGTCCGGCTTGACGGCGGCCGTGGCGCTCGCCGCCCCCAGACCGATCCGGGCGTACGTGTCCGGGCGGTTGCTGCGCAGCAGCAGGGCCCAGCCGATGCCCAGCAGGGCCGCCACCGGGTACGCGGCGGGCAGCGCCCACCGCAGCGTCGAGTCCGGCGCGACGCCGAGCAGGTTGGCGAAGTTCGACACGGCCAACCAGATGATCACGAAGAGCGCGATGGTGGCCAGGCCGGGCGCGATGGCCCGTCGCCAGAGGTTCTCGCCCCCGGCGGAGCGGGCGAAGTAGGCGATCACCGCCACCGAGGTGGTGGCGATCAGCAGCAGGACACCGAAGCCGCCGGTGGTGCCGACCCAGAAGAAGAGCTGGACCACCGGATCCCAGCCGTTGATCGCGTACAGCAGGATGACCAGCAGTCCGAGGACGCTCTGCGCCACCGAGGCGGCCCGCGGCGCTCCGGTACGAGCCGAGGTCTGCCCGAACACCGCCGGCAGCACCCGTTCCCGACCGAGCGCGAAGGTGTAGCGGGCCGTGGTGTTGTGGAACGAGATCATCGCGGCGAGCACCGAGGTCAGGAAGAGCACCTGCCCGATGGTGACTGCGGTGTCGCCGAGGTGCGCGGCGGCCAGGTTGAAGATGAGCCCGACGCTCTGCTCGCCGGCCTCGGCGACGATCTGGTCCTGCCCGACCGCGACGGTCATGGTCCAGGACGACAACGCGTACAGCCCGGCGATGATCGCCACCGAGAGGTAGGTGGCCAGCGGCACGGTGCGCTTCGGGTCCTTGCTCTCCTCGCTGAAGACCACCGCCGACTCGAAGCCGACGAAGCCGAGGACGGCGAGCACCAGCACCGCGCCGACACCCGGCACGAAGAGGTTGTCCGGTGAGAACGGGGCGAAGCTGACCCCACCCTCGGCCGGGTTGCCGAGCTGTCCCAGGTCGAAGACGAGGACCACCACGATCTCGGCGACCAGCAGCGCGGCCAGGACCATGCCGTTGAGGTCGACCCGGAGCAGGCCGAGCAGGCCGACCAACGCCCACGCCACCAGGGCCACGACGCTCCAGTGCGGGTGCCCGCCGAAGAGCCGGTCGAGCACCGGCTCGGCCGCCACGCCGATGGTGCCGTACAGCCCGACCTGCAACGCGTTGTACGCGATCAGCGCGACCCAGGCGGCGCCCACGCCGGCCGGTCGGCCGAGGCCGCGGGAGACGTAGGCGTAGAAGGCGCCGGCGTTCTCCACCCGGCGGGACATCGCCACGTAACCCACCGAGAAGAGCGCGAGCACCGCGGCGATCAGCAGGAACGCCAGGGGGATGCCGGTCACCCCGATGACGCCGTAGCCGGTGGTGACGACGCCGGCCACCACCGTCAGCGGCGCGGCGGCGGAGAGGACGAAGAAGATCACCGAGGGGATGCCGAGGCGGCCTCGGGCCAGGGCTTCGGAGACGTTGCTGGGTCGGTCGACTGTCGATGTCGGGGGCATACGACTACTCCGATTGTCGAGGGGAGGGTTGGGGGTTACCGGAGGGGATCAGGGGATGCCGCGCAGCACGGCGGCGCCGACTGCGGCCTCGGTGTGCCCGACGAGTTCCTTGAGTGGCGCCGGCAGCGCGGGGATGAGGACGTTCAACCGGTGGTGCGCGCGGGGGCCGGCGCTCCACAGCACCTCGCGGGTCAGCCCCGCGGCCACTACCAGGCCGAGCAGCAGGGCGTCCGGCACACCCGGCGGGTCCGGCCGGTCCAGCAGGGCCCGTAGCCGGGTGGCCGGCCAGGCCACCGCGTTGAGGTCGATCGGCAGGTAGCTGACCGTGGTACGCAGCAGCCGGCGACTCTCCTGGCGGCGCAGCACCCCGGCGCGGGCCAACCGCTCCCCCACCGAGGCCGTGGCGCTCTGCGCCAGGAAGCTCAACCAGGTGCGCAGCTCCCGGTGCTGGGACTCGCCGACCAACTGGTCCAGCACTGTGTGTGCCAGGGCGTCGGCCGGAGGACGCCGGTCGATGACGGTGATCTGCCCGGCCGTGACCATGATGTGTCCATAGAGGAGCAGCTCGCCGAGGAGCCCACCGGCCAACCCGAGCCCGGTCGCCGCCGGGTGCAGTTTGGCCTTGCCACGACTGTCGTTGTGTGCGATCAGGAAGAACTCGTCGGCGATGAGCAAACGGTCCTCCCGCACAGGTGTGTCCACAGTGATGCGACCGGGAAAGGATGCACCGACAGCTACTGCAACGCAACTCCCAGATTTGAAAGTTGCACTCCGTGCATCTGCGACCTGCGGATCTTGTCGTGGCAGACTCGGACGGTGACCGCCACTCCCGCCATCCGACCCGCCGCCAGCCCGACCGTGCGGCGACGCCGCATCGCCCGGGAACTCCGCCAACTTCGGGAACGCGCGGGCATGACCCTCGATGTGGCAGCCCGTCAGCTCGACATGTCCAAGAGCAACCTCTCCCGGATCGAGACCGCGCAGATCGGCATCAAACCGCGCGACGTCCGGGCCGCTCTCGCGCTGTACCAGGTGACCGGTTCGGATGCCGAGGCGCTCATCGAGATCGCCAGGGGGGCACAGCAGCGCGGCTGGTGGCAGAACTACAGCGACGTGCTCCCCGAGTGGTTCGAGTTCTACGTCGGCCTGGAGGCGGAGGCGGCGGCGCTGCGCACGTACGAGGCCGAGTCGGTGCCCGGACTGCTGCAGACCGAGGCGTACGCCCGGGAGATCTTCCGCCGCACCGCCGGCGAGGACGGTCTGGAGCGCAAGGTCGCCGCCCGGCTGCGCCGGCAGGAGGTGCTGCGCCGCGAGGACCCCGTCGATCTGTCGGTGATCCTCAACGAGGCGGTGCTCCTGCGCCCGGTCGGCGGGGCCGCGGTGATGGCCGAGCAACTCGTCCACATGAGCCGAATCGCTCAACTACCCAACGTGACAATTCAGGTACTTCCCTTCACCGCTGGCGGGCATCCCGCGATGAGCACCCCGTACGTGATCCTCAACTTCGCCGATGCCGCCGACGCGTCAGTGGTTTACCTGGATAACCTCACGATGGGGCTGGCTCTGGAGGAAGGCGATCATGTGCTCGGGTATAGCCTTCTGCACGAGGAGCTGTGCCGGATGGCGCTCGATCCGACGGCGTCGTTGACCCGTCTTGAGCATGCTTCTCGTAACTTTGCGTGACCGCCTCTGCGGCACGCCGACGCAGACGAGAGGTACCGCGGATGACGGCGTACGACCTGACCCGAGCGGACTGGCGCACCAGCACGCGCAGCAGCGGCAACGGCAACTGCGTGGAGGTCGCGACAGTCGACGGTCAGGTCGCCGTCCGGGACAGCAAGGACCGCTCCGGCCCGGTGCTCGCCTTCGGTGCGACGGCCTGGCGGGCCTTCGTGCTCGGCGTCGGCGAGGTCCGTCGCTCCTGACGCACCCGTCCCGGTGCGAGACTGGGCCGTGCTCTCCGACGTAACAGTTGACCTGCCGGTCCGTCCGGTGCTGCCGGCGCTGGTCGCGGCACTCGACGCGGCCGGCGCCGGTGTGCTGGTGGCTCCGCCGGGCACCGGCAAGACCACCCTCGCGCCGCTGGCGGTGGCCGACCGGGTGACCGGTCGGGTGGTGATCGCCCAACCCCGCCGGGTGGCGGCCCGTGCGGCTGCCCGGCGCATGGCCGAGCTGCTCGGTGAGCGGGTCGGTGAACGGGTCGGCTACGCGGTACGCGGCGAGCGCCGGGTCGGCCCGGCCACCCGGATCGAGGTGGTCACCACCGGCCTGCTGGTCCGCCGGCTGCACCACGACCCGGAGCTTCCCGGCACGGGTGCCGTGCTGCTCGACGAGTGCCACGAACGCCAACTCGACGCCGACCTCGCGCTGGCCTTCACAGTGGAGGCGCGCGCCACCCTCCGGCCGGACCTGTGGCTGCTGGCGATGTCGGCGACCCCGGACACCGACCGGTTCGCCGCGCTGCTGGGCGGGCCGGCCCCGGCCCCGGTGGTACGGGCCGACTCGGCGTTGCACCCGGTGCAGCGGATCTGGGTGCCCCCGGCGCGCCCGATCGCCCCGCCCGGGGCCGGACCGGTGGACCGGGCCCTGCTCGACCACGTGGCCGCCACCGTCCGGCGTGCGCTGCGTGAGCACGACGGCGACGTGCTCGTCTTCCTGCCCGGGGCCGGCGAGATCGCGGCGGTCACCGGCCGGCTGGCCGACCTGCGGGACGCGGTCGCGCTGCTGCCGCTGCACGGCCGTCAACGCGGCACCGAGCAGGACGCCGCGCTGCGTCGCGCGGACCGGCGGCGGGTGGTGCTGGCCACCGCGCTGGCCGAGACCAGTCTGACCGTCCCGGGTGTGCGGATCGTGGTGGACGCCGGGCTGTCCCGGGTGCCCCGGATCGACCTGGCCCGTGGGCTGGGCGCGCTGGTCACCGTGCCGGTCTCCCGCGCCGCCGCCACCCAGCGGGCCGGCCGGGCCGGCCGGGAGGCCCCCGGGTACGTCTACCGCTGCTGGTCGGCGGCCACCCACGAGCGGCTGCCCGCCCGTGCCGAGCCGGAGATCGCCACCGCCGACCTGACCGGCTTCGCGTTGGAGCTGGCCGCCTGGGGCCGACCGGACGGCGTCGGGCTCGCGTTGCCCGACGCGCCACCGGCCGCCGCGATGACAGTGGCCCGGGACACCCTGCAGACCCTTGGCGCTGTCGACGCCGACGGTCGGATCACGGCACGGGGGCGGTCGATCGCCGCCGCCGGGGCGCACCCACGGCTGGCTCGGGCGCTGCTCGACGGCGCCGGCCGGGTCGGCGCCGACCGGGCCGCCGAGGTGGTCGCACTGCTCGCCGAGGAGAGCGCGGCCGGCCCCGGTGACGATCTGGTCGCCGGTTGGCGTCGGCTGCGCACCGGCGTGGACGCGGGCGCGACCGCCCGCTGGCGCACCGAGGTACGCCGGCTGCGGGCCGCGCTGCCTGCCGGCGCCCCGCCGAAGGGCCGCGCCGACGCCACCGGCCGCACCGGCTCGGGTGGGCTGAGCGACGATCTCGCCGCCGGGCTGCTCGTCGGTCTGGCGTACCCGGAACGGTTGGCCCGGGTGCGGCGGCCGGGCGGTTCGGCGTACCTGATGACCGGCGGGACCGCCGCGGAGCTGGCGGCCGGCTCGGGGCTGGCCGGGTCCGACTGGCTGGCGGTGGCGGTCGCGGACCGCACCCCCGGCGCGCCGTCGGCCCGCATCCGCCGGGCTTCCCCGGTGGACGAGGCGACGGCCCGGGAGGCGGCCGGTCCGTTGCTGCGCACCGGCCGCGAGGTCGGCTGGTCCGACGGGGACGTGGTGGCCCGGGAGGTGACCCGGCTGGGCGCGATCGAGCTGGTCCAGCGGCGGCTGGACCGGCCGGACCGGGCGGAGGTGGCCGCCGCGCTGCTGACCGGACTACGCCAGGACGGGCTGAGCCTGTTGCAGTGGACGCCAGCGGCTCGGGCGCTGCGCGAGCGGCTCGCGTTCCTGCGGCACCACCTGGGCGAGCCGTGGCCGGAGGTCGGCGACGACTCGTTGCTCGACACCGCGCCGACGTGGCTGGGCCCGGAGCTGGCCGCGGCGCGACGCCGGGCCGACCTGGCGCGAGTGGACGTGTCGTCGGCGCTGCGTCGGCTGCTGCCCTGGGCGCAGGCCGCCCGCCTCGACGAGCTGGCCCCGGAGCGGATCGAGGTGCCGAGTGGCTCTCGGATCCGGCTGGACTACGGCGACCCGGCCGCGCCGGTGCTCGCCGTGAAGCTTCAGGAGACGTTCGGCTGGCCAGCGGCCCCCCGCATCGCCGATGGTCGGGTGCCGGTGCTGCTGCACCTGCTCTCCCCCGCCGGCCGGCCGGTGGCGGTCACCGCCGACCTGGCGTCGTTCTGGCGTACCGGCTATCCGCAGGTCCGCTCCGAGCTGCGCGGGCGCTATCCCCGGCACCCGTGGCCGGAGGATCCGGGAACGGCGACACCCACCCGGCACGCCACGCCACGTCGGCGCTGAGCGCCGGCCTACTCCTCGACGACGTCGGCCACCACTACCGTGACGTTGTCCGGCGCGCCGGCGTGCAGGGCCAGGTCGATCAGCTTGGCGGCGCAGGCGTCCCGGTCCGGATAGCCGCTGAGCACCTCGGTGAGGGTGTCCGGGCGAACCACGTTGGAGAGGCCGTCGCTGCACAGCAGCCACCGGTCGCCGGCCCGGGGCACCATCGTCGCGTACGACGGGGAGACCTCCTCACCCTGCAAGGCCTGGGTGACCACGGCCCGGCGCGGGTGGCTGCTGGCCTGGTCCGCGGTGATCACGCCCTGATCCACCAGCATCTGGACGAACGTGTCGTCCCGGGTGACCTGCTTGAGCACTCCCTCGCGCAACAGGTAGGCCCGGGAGTCGCCGACGTGCGCGAGCGCCAGGCAGCTGCCGGTACGGGCGAAGAGCAGGGCGGTCAGCGTGGTGCCCATGCCCTGGCGCTCCGGATCCTCGGCGACCGCCTGTCGGATCCGGGAGGTGGCCAGCGCGATGCCGCCTTCGAGCGCGGCCACCAGGGCGTCCTCGGGTGTCTCCACGTCCAGCGGGGCGAACGCGTCGATGGTGAGGGCGCTGGCCAGGTCGCCGGCGGCCATTCCGCCCATGCCGTCGGCGACGGCGACGAGCCAGGTGCCGGCGTGCAGGGCGTCCTGGTTTCCGCTGCGGATCAGCCCACGGTCGCTCGTTCCCACGGAACGCAGCTTCAGGGTCATGGGAGGCAGCCTGCCAGGCGAAGGGCGCAGTTGTCTCTAGGAGATCAGGACGACGGCGCGTGGCGCGGCCAATCTCACGTCCGGGTGGTGGCGCGTCGGAGGGTGCCGCCCGGGCTGAGCGCCCTCGTCGGATGCTGAAACCCATCCAACCAGATCAATTGACATGGCGTACCGGCACTGGAAACATCGAGCCGATGCCTGGGAGCGCTCCCAGGTTCCTTCGCATCACAGTGCTACCACCAACGTCCCACTTTCCGTCCCGGAAGGACTCCCCGTGACGCCATCCCGACGCCGCCTCCTGTTGGCTGCGGCGACCACTCTGGCCCTCACCGGCGCGGGCGCCGGCGCGGCCCACGCCGACCCACCACCGGACGCCCCCGAGCAGATCGACAACGGCGACTTCAGCGCCGGGGTGAGCCCCTGGTTCTCCTTCGGCACCGGCGCGCTGGCGGTCACCGACGGCCAGCTCTGCACCACAGTCGCGGGCGGGCTGGCGAACCCGTGGGACGCCGGCATCGGCCAGGACGGCGTGCCGCTGATCGCCGGCGCCGAATACACCCTCGGCTTCGCTGTCTCCGCCACCCCCGGCGCCGCTGTCAAGGCCGTGTTGCAGCTCGGCAGCGCCCCGTACACCACGTACGCGGCAGTGGACGCCACCGCGACCGGCACGCTCCAGCGGGTCGAGCAGACCTTCACCGTCCCGGACGACAACCCCAACGCCCAACTGATCTTCCAGGTCGGCGGTTCCGCCCAGGCGCAGACCATCTGCCTGGACGACGTCTCGCTGCGCGGCGGCGAGCCGCCCGAGCCGTACGTGCCGGACACCGGGCCACGGGTGCGCGTCAACCAGGTCGGCTACCTTCCCGGCGGCCCGAAGAACGCCACTGTCGTCACCGAGGCCACCACGGCGCTGCCCTGGCAGCTGCGCAGCGCCGCCGGCGCCGTCGTGGCCAGTGGCACCACCACCGCTCGCGGTGTCGACGCCGCCTCCGGGCAGAACGTGCAGACAGTCGACTTCTCCAGCTACCGCACCCCCGGCACCGGGCTCACGCTCACCGTCGACGGTGAGACCAGCCACCCGTTCGACATCTCCGGCGCCCTCTACGACCAACTGCGCTCCGACTCGTTGCAGTTCTTCTACGCCCAGCGCAGCGGCATCGCCATCGACGGTGACCTGATCGGCGACGAGTACGCCCGCCCCGCCGGCCACCTCGGCGTCGCACCCAACCAGGGCGACACCAGCGTGCCCTGCCAGCCGGGTGTCTGCGACTACTCCCTTGACGTGCGCGGCGGCTGGTACGACGCCGGCGACCACGGCAAGTACGTGGTCAACGGCGGCATCGCCACCTACCAGCTGCTGAACACCTTCGAGCGGACCAAGACGGCGGCCACCGCCAACGGCGGGGCGGAACTCGCCGACAGCACGCTGCGGGTGCCCGAGCGCAACAACGGGGTGCCGGACATCCTCGACGAGGCCCGCTGGGAGCTGGAGTTCCTGCTTCGCATGCAGGTGCCCGCCGGCAAGCCGCTCGCCGGCATGGTCCACCACAAGATCCACGATCAGAACTGGACCGGGCTGCCACTGTCCCCGCAGGACGACCCGCAGCCGCGCGAGCTGCACCCGCCGTCGACCGCGGCCACCCTCAACATGGCCGCCACCGCCGCCCAGTGCGCCCGGCTCTTCGCCCCCTACGACGCGGCGTTCGCGACCCGCTGCGGCACTGCCGCGAAGACCGCCTACGCCGCGGCCAAGGCCCACCCGGCGGTGTACGCCAGCCCGACCGACGGCACCGGCGGCGGCGCGTACGACGACAGCAACGTCACCGACGAGTTCTACTGGGCGGCCGCCGAGCTGTACCTGACCACCGGGGCGCAGAACTACCTGGCCGACCTGACCGCCTCGCCGCACCACACCGGCAACGTGTTCGACGCCCGGGGCTTCGGCTGGCAGAGCGTCGCCGCGCTGGGCCGCCTCGACCTGGCCACCGTGCCGAACGGGCTACCCGCCGCCGACCTGGCCCGGGTCCGCGCCTCGGTCACCGCCGCCGCCGACACGTACCTCGCCGAGCTGCGCCGGCAGGCGTACGGGCTGCCGATGCCCGGTGACGCCAACAGCTACTTCTGGGGCGGCAACAGCAACGTCATCAACAACGCCGTGGTGCTGGCCACCGCGTTCGACCTGACCCGCAACCCCGCCTACCGCGACGGGGCCGTGCAGGCAATGGACTACATCCTCGGTCGCAACGCCCTGAACATCTCCTACGTCACCGGGTGGGGCGAGCACGCCGCGCAGAATCAGCACAGCCGGATCTTCGGCCACCAGCTCGACCCGAACCTGCCCCGACCGCCCGCCGGCTCTCTCGCCGGTGGCCCGAACGCCGCCCTTCAGGACCCGTTCGTGGCGCAACTGCTCGCCGGCTGCGAACCGATGTTCTGCTACGTCGACGACATCAACTCGTACTCGACGAACGAGGTGGCGATCAACTGGAACTCGGCGCTGACCTGGATCGCCTCGTTCCTGGCCGACCAGGGTGACGCCGGCGCGGTGCCGGCCACCACCTGCACGGCTCGCTACACCAACTACGGCGCCTGGCAGGGCGGCACCGGGTTCACCGGGCAGCTGACCATCCAGAACACGGGCGCCACCGCCGTCAACGGCTGGAGCGTGCGGTTCGCGTTCACCGGTGACCAGCGGGTGCGCGAGGCGTGGCTGGCGAAGGTCACCCAGTCCGGCGCGACGGTGACCGCGCGCAACGAGTCGCACAACGCCAAGATCGCCCCCGGCGGCTCAGTGATGTTCGGCTTCAACGCGACCACAGGCGGCGGCGCGAACCCGGGCCCCGGCCTGGTCACCGTCAACGGCGCGGCCTGCTCGCTGACCTGAGACCCGTCCTGGTGGCCGCCAGGGGAAGGCGGCCACCAGGACGGCACGAGCACGCGGTCGGCGGGTCAACCGCCGGCCGCGTTGTGCTTCGCGACCAGGCTCGGGAGTTCGTCCAGCGAGTCGATCCGGAACAGGCACCGCTCGGCCACTGTGGAGGGATCGAGGATGTGCCCCCATGGACCGCGTCGGATCAGGCAGGTCTTCATGCCCGCCTCCAGGGCCGGGCGCACGTCGTTGTCGGGACGGTCGCCGACGTACAAAATCGACGACGCGACACCACCGCAGACGGCGACGATCCGCTCGAAGAACGCCGGTGACGGCTTCGCCACACCCCACCCGTGCGACGTGCCGATCACGTCCACCGGAAGGTCGAGATCGCGCAGGGTCGCCTCGGCGTGAGCTGGCTGGTTGCCGGCCAGGCCCACGAACAGGCCCTGGTCCTTCAAGGACGCCAGGCACCCCCGCGCGTCCGGGTAGAGATCCTCCTCGGCGAACGACTCCGGCTGGCCGGCAGCCTCCCGACGCTCCAGCTCGACGGTGAGATCGAAGTCGGGCCGGAAGACCCGGAACGTCTCCTGATAGTCCAGACCCCGGGCGATCACCGCACCGAAGACCGCCGAGAAGGTGTGCCGGGGCACGCCGAGCCAGTCGGCCCAGGCGGCGAACTCGTGGGACTCGTCGAGAATTGTCCCACCAACATCGAAGATGACCGTGTCAATCATGCCCGTCCCCCGTTGACGCTCGCACTGTCGGTGGAGCATAGACGGGGGTACGCGCGGCCGGCGAGCTTGCATGATCAGTTGATGGTGGGTGGCGGGAACTCCGGCGGCGGTGTTGTCGCTGCGCAGGACAGTTCGAGGGCGCGCGGGCGAGGTGCCCGCGGCTGGCGCTGTCGAGCTGATGACGTGAACGAATCGCCGGCACGCGGCGAAACCGATGGATCGGACGCGCCGGCTGAGCCATGGTGACGCCATGGATGGCGGCGATCTGGTTGGTGACGATCTGGCTGGCAGTGGGTCGGCAGGCGGTGGGTCGGCAGGCGGGGACCTGACCGGCGCGGAGCGTCGAGTGTGGGCGGCGATGCCAGCGGGGTCCCGCAGCGCATTGTCCGGGCTGTCCGGCGCAGACCTACGCAGTCTGCTGTTGCGCGTGGCCCGCGACCGGGCGGCGACCGCGCGACCGTCCGCTGTGGTACGACGGTGGCACGAGGACCGCTTCGTCCGCCCGGCTCGCGCCGATCCGCGTGTGCTCGCACAGGTGGAGGCCAGGATGTGGCAGCTACTGCCCGCCGACGTCGCCGGGGTGGAGCTGTCGCCGGTCGTACCGGTCGGCACCTGCTCGGCGGTCGCGCCGGTCAGCCAGAACAGGATCGTCACCACGATGCGCGCCAGCGAGGTGCTGAGCGATCCCACCAACGCCCTCGCCATCGAGGCGGCCGTACGTCGCCGCCGACAGAGCGAGGTGCACCTGGCCGCTGCCCATCGGGTGCTACGGGCGCAGGACTTCGGCGGCGACGCGTCGGCGCACTTCCGGCTCTTCGCCCTGGTATCCAGCGCCCGGGACACCGGCTCGGGTGCCACGCAGGCCCGGCTGCTGGTTCGGCACCTCACCTACTGGCGGACGGTCCTCGCCGAACTGGCACCGACCGCCGCGCCCCAGCTACACGTCACCCACTTCGACGACGAGACCGTCCGGGAGCGGCTCACCGACACCGTCCGACCGGCGCTCGACGCGGGTGTGGTGCCGCTCGTGGACGAACCGGAGCGCTCTCGCGGTCGCGGCTACTACACCGGCTGCGCCCTGCGGATCACGATGCTGGACGGCAGCCTGGAGATCGGCGACGGCGGCCTCACCGACTGGACCGCTCGGCTGAGCGGTGACGCGAAGGAACGCTGCCTCGTCTCCTGCCTCGCCACCGAACGTCTGGTCGACGGCATCAGCCGCTGAGCCCGGCTCAGTGAACCTGGAGAGCCAGCCAGCCGCAGGCCGTCGGGCGCACGACCCGCGAAGACCACCTCGTCCATCGTTCCGAGTGGCCACTCGTCGTCGTCGCAGGAAGCGACCGATCCTGGCCGGGGACCCGGAGGCGGGCTGTGACGGATGCCGCACCCGGCGGGGCGTCGGCGAGCATCCGTCGACCCTACGGTCGAGGTGTGGGCACCACGGCAGAGGTCGGCGGACGCTGGCGGTCGCTGTCGCCGCTTCCGCCGCCCGGTCGGCTGCGCACTCTGTCGCTGGCCACCCTCGCCAACACGGTCGGCACCGGGCTGTGGGTGACGGGCGCGGCGCTCTTCCTCACCCGCGTCGTGGGGCTGAACCCGACCGAGGTGGGGCTCGGGCTCACTCTCGCCGGCCTGGTCGGGCTCACTGCCAGCGTCCCGCTCGGCGGGCTCGCCGACCGACGTGATCCCCGGAGCCTCCGGGCCGTCCTGCAACTGGCACAGGCCGCCGTCGCCGCCGCGTACCTGCTGGTCGACTCCTTCCCGGTCTTTCTGCTGGTGGCCACACTGGACGCTCTGCTGATCTCCGGCAACCTTGCCGTCCGCGGCGCGCTGGTCGCCGCGGTGGGCGGCCCGCAGGGCCGGGTGCACGCCTTCGCCACCCTGCGCGCGGTGGCCAACCTGGGTGTGGCGCTCGGTGCGGGGCTGGCCGCGTTCGCGCTGGTGGCGGACACCGGGTGGGCGTACCGACTGCTGGTGCTCGGCAACGTCGCCACCTATCTGATCTCGGCGGCCCTGATCATGCGACTCCCGGCGTACCCGCCGGCCCGGCGGCCAGTGCGGCAGAGAGCCGGCCGGGCGCTACGCGACGGGCCGTTCCTCGCGGTCGCCGGAGCCTCGGCGGTGCTCTCCGTGCACCACGTGGCGTTGACGCTGGTGCTGCCGCTGTGGGTGGTGGCGCACACCGATGCGCCTCCGGTGACGGTCTCCGCCCTCCTGCTGGTCAACACGCTGCTCACGGTGCTGCTCGCCGTACGGCTCAGCGGGAGCGCCCGGCACGCGGTGCCGGCGGCGGCGACGATGCGCCGGGCGGGGTTGGTGCTCGCGGCCGGGATGCTGCTCTGGGCCGCGACCGCCGTCGTGCCCACCACTGTGGCGGTCGGCCTGCTGCTGGCCGCGACGGTGATCTACACCCTGGGCGACCTGTGGCACGCCGGGGCCGGAGCGGCGCTGGCCTACGACCTCGCCGCCCCGGACGCCCTCGGCGCCTACCAGGGGGTCGACGGACTGCTCGCCGGACTGGTCCGTGCCGCCGGGCCGGCCCTGCTGACCTGGTTGATCATCGACGGCGGCCCGGTCGGCTGGCTGGTGCTGGCCGGGTTGCTCGCGCTCACCGGCCTCGCCGTGCCGCCACTCACCCGACGCGTCCTGGCCCACCGCGTCAACCGGTCACCGCACCAGGGCTGACCGTCAGCCGATCTCCTCGTCGACGAAGCACCAGCGCCAGGCCTCTCCCGGCTGCGCCGAGCGGATCACCGGGTGGCCGGTGGACGCGAAGTGCTTGCTCGCGTGCTGGTTCGGCGACGAGTCGCAGCAGCCGACCTGCCCGCAGCTCAGGCAGGTGCGCAGGTGCACCCAGTAGGTGTCGCCGGTGGCGACGCAGTCCGCGCACTCGTCGGGGGTACGCGGCTCGGCGGCACCGGCCTCGGTCAGGTGCTGACAGCTCACTTCTCAACCTCTCGCAGCAACGACTCTTCCAGGTCCAGGTCACGGTAGGCCCGCACCAGCACCTCCTCAGGGATCCGACCGGAGTCTCGGGCCGCCCGGAACACATCCCGCTCGGCGTCGATCATCTCCTGCCGCAGCCGACCGTACGCCTGCGACGGGGTCTCCCGCTCGTCGCCGCCGAGTCGTTCCCACGCCATGTTGGTGCGGTCCTCCACCGCTCGGCGCAGCCGGTCCACCACCGCGTCGGGCGCGCTGGCGGCCAACTCGTCGAGGCGGTCCTGGGCGGCCTTGCTGGCCTGCTGCTGCACGGCGGCCGCGGAGAGCGCGTCCTGCACCGGGTCGTCCGGTGGCAGCTTCAACCGGCGGGCGACCAGCGGCAGGGTGGCGCCCTGACCGACAAGGGTGAAAACGATCACGGCGAAGGCCAGCCAGATCAACAACGCCCTGGGGTACGGCTCGTCGTCGGCCAGGGTCAGCGGCAGGGCCAGCGCGGCGGCCAGGGTCACCACGCCCCGCATGCCGGCCCACCCGATGATGATCGGGAACTTCGGTGACGGTCGCTCGTCACGGCGGCGGACCCTGGGGACCAACCGGGCCAGGTAGGTGGCCGGGAAGAGCCAGACGAACCGGGTCAGGAAGACGGTGGCGAGCACCGCGAAGGTGATCAGGATGAGCGATCCGATCGGCTCGTCGAGATCGCGCAACACCTCCCGTAGTTGCAACCCGACCAGGAGGAAGACCAGACCCTCCAGCAGGAATCGGACCAGCCGCCAGAACGCGCCGATCTGCAACCGGGACGCCGCCGACAGCAGTTGGGGCAGCTTGTGCCCGAGCACCAGGCCGGTGACGACCACGGCGACCACACCGGAGGCGTGCAGGTGTTCGGCGGTGAACACCACAGCGAACGGGATGATCAGCGACAGCGCGTTGTCCAGCAGCGGGTCGGTGATCCGCCGATGCAGGAAACCGAATACCAGCGCCCCGAGCGCCCCGATCAGGATGCCGCCGCCGGTGGACCGCAGCACCTCGATGGCGATCTTGTCGGCGCCGACGGCCGAGCCGACGGTGGCCATCGTCGCGACCCGCAGCAGCACCAGCGCTGTCGCGTCGTTGACCAGGCTCTCGCCCTCCAGGATGGTGACGACCCGGCGGGGCAGTCCGACCCGACGGGCGACGGCAGTGGCGGCCACGGCGTCCGGTGGGGCCACCACCGCGCCGAGGGCAAGGCAGATCGCGAACGGCAGTTGCGGCAACAGCAGGTGCAGCACCAACCCGACCACGAAGGCGGTGAACAACACCAGGCCCACCGCGAGCAGCAGGATCGGCCGGATGTTGTTCTTGAACGCCGGCACCGAGGTCTCCAGCGCCGCCACGTAGAGCAGCGGCGGCAGGATGCCGACCAGCACCAACTCCGGGTCGAGTTCCACCTGCGGGAAGCCTGGCACGAACGAGAGCGCCAGGCCGAGGACGACCAGCACGATCGGCGCGAGCAGGCCGAGCCGGCGCGCCAACGCGGCACCCAGTGTGGCGATCGCCAGGAAGACGACTACCGGAAACAGGCTTTCCATGGGGTACGAGCCTAGGGGTACGCCCGTTCGACCTCGATCAGCCGCCCGGGCGCAGCTTCGGCAGCACCTCCGCGCCGAACGCGTCGATGAAGCCGCGCTGCTCCTGCCCGACGTGGTGCAGGGCGATCTGGTCGAAGCCGAGCTCCAGGTACTCCTCCAGCCAGCCGACGTGCCGACCCAGGTCCGCCGACACGTTCACCACCTCGGCGACCCGCTGCGCCGGCACGTCGGCGGAGACCACGTCGAAGTGTTCGACGGTCTCCAGGTCCCAGCAGACCGGCGGGGCGAAGACGTTGCTGCGCCACTGGTCGTACGCGAGCGCCTCGGCCTGAGCCTGCTCCGGCGCCCAGGAGACGTGCACCTGGAGGTGCAGCGGCCCACGTCCGCCCGCGTCCCGGTACGCGTCGATCATCTCGCGCAGGTGCGCCACCGGGGCGTTCACGGTGATCAGCCCGTCCGCCCACTCGGCGCACCAGCGGGCGGTGGCCACGCTGACGGCGGCGCCGACCAGCGCGGGCGGCTGCTCGGGGCGGGTCCACAGTCGGGCCCGATCCACCCGGACCAGGCCGTCGTGGCTGACCTCCTCGCCGGCCAGCAGGGCCCGGATCACGTCCACGCACTCGCGCAGCCGGGCGGCGCGCACGTCCTTGCGCGGCCACGGGTCGCCGGTGATGTGCTCGTTGCTGGCTTCGCCGGTGCCCAGGGCCGCCCAGAACCGGCCCGGGTACATCGCGCCGAGGGTGCCGATCGCCTGCGCGATGATCGCCGGGTGGTACCGCTGACCGGGCGCGTTGACCACGCCGAACGGCATGCCGGTGGCCTGCAACGCCGAGCCCAGCCAGGACCAGGCGAAGCCGGACTCGCCCTGCCGGGCGCTCCACGGGGAGAAGTGGTCGGAGCACATGGCGGCGTCGAAGCCGGCCCGCTCGGCGTGGATCACCGCCTCCAACAGGGCGCGTGGACCGATCTGCTCATGCGAGGCGTGGAACCCGAACGACGTCATGGGCACACTTCCTACCCACGACGGCACCGGCTGACGCGTGCCGCGCCCCGAACTACTCGGCGTGCGCGCCGGCGCCGGCCGAGGCGGCGCCCTCGCCCACCCAGACCGTCTTGGTGTTGCAGAACTCCCGCATGCCCAGCGCCGACAGCTCCCGCCCGTACCCGGAGTTCTTCACACCGCCGAAGGGCAACTCGGGGTACGAGGTGGTCATCCCGTTGATGAACACGTTGCCGGCGTCCAGGTCGGTGGCGAAGCGCTCCTGCTCGGCCGGGTCCCGGGTCCAGGCGTTCGAGCCGAGTCCGAAGCTGGTGCCGTTGGCGACCTCGATCGCCTCCTCGTACGACGAGACCCGGAACAGGCCGGCGACCGGGCCGAAGACCTCCTCGGACCACATCCGCATCTGCGGGGTGAGGTCGGTGACAACTGTCGGCGGGTAGAACCAGCCGTCGCCGCTCGGCGGCTCGCCGCCGCAGAGCACTGTCGCGCCGTTGTCGACAGCGTCGCGGACCTGGGCGTGCACCTCGTCGCGGCCACGCTCGCTGGCCAGCGGCCCGACGTCGGTGTTCGGGTCCATCGGGTCGCCGACGCGCAGCGCGGCCATGTTGGCGGCGAACCTCTCGGCGAAGGCGTCGAACACGTCGGTGTGCACGATGAACCGTTTCGCGGCGATGCAGGACTGGCCGTTGTTCTGGCAGCGGGCGGTGGTGGCGACCTCGGCGGCCCGGTCCACGTCGGCCGAGGGCATCACCACGAAGGGGTCGCTGCCGCCGAGTTCGAGGACGGTCTTCTTCAGCTCCCGGCCGGCGATCTTCGCGATGGACCGGCCGGCGGGCTCGCTGCCGGTGAGCGTCGCGGCGCGAACCCGGGGGTCGCTGAGGATGTGGTCGACGGCCTCCGAGTCGACAAGCACTGTGGTGAAGGCCCCCTCGGGGAAGCCTGCTCGCCGGAACACGTCCTCCAGCAGCAGCGCGGTCTGCGGCACGTTCGAGGCGTGCTTGAGCAGGCCGGTGTTGCCGGCCATCAGCGCCGGGGCGGCGAAGCGCATCACCTGCCAGAGCGGGAAGTTCCACGGCATCACCGCGAGCACCACGCCGATCGGCTGGTAGCGGATGAACGCCCGGGTGGCCTTCACGGCGTCGGCGTCGGCGGGCTCGTCGGCGAGGAACGCGGGGGCCTTGTCGGCGTAGAAGCGGGCGGCGCTGGCGCACTTGGTGACCTCGGCCTGCGCCGCGACGTACGTCTTGCCCATCTCCGTGGTCATGATCCTGGCGATCTCGTCGCGCTCGGCGTCCAGCAGGTCGGCTGCGGCGTTCATCCACTGGGCGCGCTGGTCGATTGTCGTCGTCCGCAGCTGGTGGAACGCGAGGTCGCTGCGCTCGATGGCGTCGTCGAGTTGCTCGGTGGACATCGCCTCATAGGTCTTGAGCACCTGTCCGGTGGCGGGGTTGGTGGTGGCGATGTGGGGCATTCCGTCCTCCTGTCACTCGAACAACGAGTGTCGTACGCCCGGCTCCTCGCGGCGGCGGGCGGCGCGGCGGCGCTGGATCACGACCAGGTCGACCACGGCGACCACCGCGAAGATCGCGCAGAGTACGCCGAGCCAGGCGATGCCGGCCCAGAACGCCAGCACCGCGAAGATCACCATGATCACCAGCCCGAAACTGGCGAGGGTGAGCCGAAGGTTCAACGCGCTGTTCGCGTGGCCGACCGTGCCACGGGCGCGCCGGGGCTGCGATCTCGTCATACCCACCGACCTACCCCCGATCGGCCGGATTAACCGGTACCGCACGCCTGCACGCCCGCACCCGGCGGTGTGCTCCGGCACATCCGTTCGCGCTGCGGCCTCGTCGACCGCAGGATGGGCGCATGTCAATGACCCTCGCCGTGCCGGTGACCGTCTCCATCGCCCGCCGCGTCGATCCCGGCCGGGCCAGCGAGATGGTGGCCTGGATGCGGGCCGGCACCGCGCTGGCCGAGGCGTTCCCCGGGTTCCTCGGCGCCGGCTGGGTGCAGAGCGGCCCCGGGTCGCCGGAGTGGCACATGCTCTACCGCTTCGCCGACGCCGAGACGCTGCACCGGTGGGAGGAGTCGCCGCAACGGCTCTGGTGGCTCAGCTCGGCGCAGGGCATCGTCGAGCACACCCGGGTCGAGCGGCGTACCGGGATCGAGGGCTGGTTCGACAGGCCGCTGGAGCATGCGGTGGATCTGGTGGAGCCGGCCCCGCCAGCGTCGCCGCCCCGCTGGAAGCAGGCGGTGACCATCTGGCTGGCGTTCTTCCCCCTGAGTCTGACCGCCACCCTGTTGACGAGCCGCTTCCTCGACGCGGTGCCGCTGGCGGCCCGGGTGCTGCTGATGACGCTCTGCCTGACCCCGCTGATGACCTACCTGGTGCTGCCCCGGATCACCCGGGCGTTGCACTGGTGGCTGCACGGTCAGCGGGCACCGTGGCGGGACGCATAGCACCCCGACGGCTCGTGCGTCGGCACTCTGCCGCATACCCGACAGCAACTTCCCGGCTACCCGGATCCTGCGCATAGAGTTACCGCGCTGTCGCTCTGTGCTGCGGGAACGGGAGACGTCATGCCTCGACGCTGGGTCGCCGCCCTGGCCTGTCTCGCGGCGCTTGTCGCACTGGCCTGCGAGGGCGGCAACTCCGCGGAACCCCGCCCCACCACGAGCGCCAGGCCGTCGAGCGGGCCCGGCGGCATCGCCGCCCTCGGCGACTCGATCAGCACCGGCTTCGCCTCCTGCCTGGTGCTCACCTCCTGCGAACGCAACTCCTGGTCGACCGGGGACGGGCTGCGGGTGCAGAGCCACTACCGGCGGCTGCTCGAACAGAACCCGGCGATCCGCGACCGGACGTACAACCACGCCCGTCCCGGCGCCCGCGCGGACGCTCTCGTTGGTCAGGCCCAGGCTGCGGTACGCGACCGCGCCGACTACGTCACAGTGCTGATCGGCGCCAACGACGTCTGTCGGGGCGGGGTGGACGCGATGACGCCGGTGGCGCAGTTCCGGGCCGACGTCGACAGCGGGCTGCGGGTCCTACGGACCGGCCGGCCGAAGGCCCGGGTGCTGGTGGTGAGCATCCCCGACCTGTACCGGCTCTGGGAGGTCGGGCACGACGACGCCCGGGCGACCCGCGCGTGGCGGCGGGGCATCTGCCCGGCCCTGCTGGCCGAGGCGACCTCGACCGCTCCGGCCGACCGGGCGCGCCGGGCCGCCGTCCGGGACCGGATCGACGCGTACAACGCCGAGCTGAAGGCGGCCTGCCGGGCGTACGGATCCCGGTGCCGGCACGACGGCGGCGCGTTGCACAAGGTCCGGTTCACCCTGGACCTGCTCAACCCGCTGGACTGGTTCCACCCCAACGCCACCGGCCAGGGCCGCATCGCCGAAGTGACCTGGCGCTCCTCCGGCCTGGCCAGCTGACGACCCCGGACGGGTCCGTCAGGGTTGGCGCGGCTCGGGGACGGCGTTGCCGCGGGTGCCGTAGAGGGCCCGGGACCGCTGGGCGAGGTCCTTTGTGGCCGACGAGTTGGCCCAGGTGCCGAGCACGATGGCCGCACCGGGGACGATCTTGGCGACCATCCGTTTCGCGGCCCGGACGCCGGCCATCTGGGCCAGCCGGACGCCGAGTTGCAGCATGACCCGACCGAGCGGACGCTGGCCGCCCAGGCCGAAGAGCGCGTCGGCGCGTTCCCGGCCGGCAGCCACGCCGAGCGCCAGCCGGGCGCTCTCGGCGACCTTGTGCACCCGCTGGAGCACCAGCAGGTCGGTGGCGCGGTCACTGTGCAGGGGGTCGACGTCGTACGCGGCGGCGATGTGCAGCACCATCCGCGCCTGGGTCCAGGCCAGCACGCCCACGTCGATCACGGCGCCGGGCAGCCCGGCCGCGCCGGAGACCGCGCCGGACAGTCGGGCCAGGTTGACGAACTTGCGGGCCGCCTGGTCGGCCAGGACGTCGGCGGAAACCCCGGGCTGCTCGGCCCGGGCACGGGCGGCCCACTGCACGGCTTCCGGCCCGAGGCGGCGCACCGCCTCCAGGGCAAGGTGCTCCGGCGCGTACTGCGGGTCGTCACGCATCCGGTCCCAGAGCCGGGCCGGCGGACCCTCGGGGGCGTCCACCGGCCCGGCCGGCAGGTCGACGGACGGCTGCGGAGTAGGGGCGGCGGATTGACCGCCGACGGGCGGAGTGTCGGTCACCAGGTCTCCCCAGGGGTGGAAACGGTGGACAGGGCGGCCGATGGAGCGGTCAGCGGCGGCGGTTGGACAGTCGAGCCGCCAACCCCTTCAGCTTCTGCTGGTTGCCCGGCTTGGCCATCTCTCGACGACCCCGCTCGACCAACTGCTGCCCCTTCGGCGATCTCAGGAACGTGGTGATCCGCTGCATCAGTGACATGGCGTCCTCCTGTCGATGGTCCCGTAGTCATGTGTACCCCGAACCCGCAACACATGTACCCGGGATGCGACAGCCCCAACCCTGGCCGTCCATAGTGGGCGGTAGGTTACCGCCCCGCCGGCACGATGGCGTCAACGACCCGGGCGGCCCGCCACTCGTGCTGCTGGTAGTGCTCGGGATACGCGGAGACCTGTACCGCCTGGGCGGCGTCGGTGAGCCGCATCCGCTGCCAGCCGGGCACCTGCTCCAGCGCGCTGAGGAACTGCCGGGTGGCGAACTCGGGGTCCATCAGCCGCCCCACCGGGCCCCAACCGCTGCTGGAACGCTGCTGGAACAACCCGACCGAGTCGTGGTCCCAGCCGACGCCCTGGTGCGGATAGTCCTGCGACTCGGGCAGGACGCCGCTGGCCACGTTGTAGAGATTGCTCTCCTGCATGGCGGTGGCCACCGCGATCACCAGACCCCGGCGCGGCACACCCATCTTGCGGCCGGTACGGACGATCGCCTCGGCGTTCTCCATCTGGTCCTCGTCCAGCCCGGCGACGGGGGCCGGGTCGGTCGGGCGAGCCGGAGCGGCAGTGCGGGCCGACGCGGTGGTGTCCGGGTCGGCAGGGCTCGCCGTGGGGGCGGCGGCAGACGCGCTCGGCGCGGCCGTGCGGTCGAGGGAACGGGAGGCACGTTGCTGCTCGGCGCGCTGCGCCAACTCGGAGCTGGAAAGCGATCCACTTCGGGTCGCCGCGTCGGCGTCGTCGTTCCGAACCTGGACGACGGCGGTCAGACCGAGGCAGCACACCACACCGGTGGCCAGCGCCAACTGTGCCCGGCGTCGACCGCTCAGGTCCCGGGCGTACGCCCGGAGCCGGCTCGCGGCGGTTGTCCGTTCGGTTGAGGTGCCATCCTCCGTATCGGCAGTGGGCCTGCTCGGGGCGTACGGGTCGTCGAGGGTGCCGTCGTCACGCATCAACCGAGGCTAGGCAGGTGGAAACCCTGATCACGCACGGTGATCACGTGGCACTCGACACAGATCGGAGCCGTACTGGTGGACGAGCGGGGCGCGGTGACCCGCCCGGGGAACGGACCTCGCGTACCGGATGAAGCTGGCGCCGCACGCGGACCGGCACGGGTCCGGACAGAACCCACCATTCCACCGCCGAGCCTGACATGATCGACAAACTCGGCCTTTGGGCCGAACCGCCCCTCGGCCGTTCGGCCACGAGGCTCGACCTGGAGGCGTAAACAGCCGATTAGTCCGGTCACGCCCACCACCCGGCCAACGGATCGCCCGACGCAGGAATGCGCCAGGATGGCGGGTACGTTGCCCGAACGGGTGCCCTCCGTCGCGACGGCGCCCCGCAGGCACATTTCAGGGAGGTCCGCACCGGTGCTCGACCCACACGAGCTCTACCAGCTCACCGACGATCTGCCCGACCTCGGGCAGCCGGTCCTGATCCAGGCCCTCACCGGGTTCGTGGACGCCGGGAACGCCAGCCGACTGGCGCGTGAGCAGCTACTCACCTCGCTGGAGGGTCGGCCGATCGCCACGTTCGACGTCGACCAGCTCTTCGACTACCGATCGCGACGACCGGTGATGACCTTCGTCGAGGACCACTGGGAGAGCGTCGACGCGCCCAAGCTGGAGCTGCACCTGCTACAGGACGACGACGAGACCCCGTTCCTGCTGCTCACCGGCCCCGAACCGGACCTGCAGTGGGAACGTTTCGTGGCCGCCGTGGCCGGGCTCGCCGCCCGGCTGGACGTCCGACTCACAGTGGGGCTCAACTCGATCCCGATGGCCGTCCCGCACACCCGGCCGACCGGAGTGACAGCGCACGCCACCCGCCCCGAGCTGATCGCCGGCTACGAGCCCTGGTTGCAGCGCGTCCAGGTGCCCGGCAGCGTCGGTCACCTGCTGGAGTTCCGCCTCGGCGAGCAGGGCCGCGACGCGCTGGGCTTCGCCGCCCACGTGCCGCACTACGTGGCGCAGACCGAATACCCGGCGGCCGCCGAGGTGCTGCTCACCTCGGTGTCGCGCAGCACCGGCCTGCTGCTGCCCGGCGACGGGCTGCGCTCGGCCGCCGAGGTGGTCCGGGTGGAGATCGACCGGCAGGTCGCGCAGACCGAGGACGCCGCGGCCCTGGTCCAGGCCCTGGAGGAGCAGTACGACGCGTTCGCCCGAGGTCGGGGCGAGAAGAGCCTGCTCGCCCCGGATGCCGGCCCGCTGCCCACCGCCGACGAACTCGGCGCCGAACTGGAACGGTTCCTGGCCGAACAGACCCGTCCCGGCGACACCCCGGGCAGCTGACAGGGCGTCGCGGCGGCGGATACGGCAGGCTGGGGGCATGCGCCTGGCGACCTGGAACGTCAACTCGGTGAAGGCCCGCCTACCCCGGCTGCTGGAGTGGCTGGCCGACACCGGGCCGGACGTCGTCTGCCTGCAGGAGACGAAATGCCCTGACGGCGCCTTCCCGGTGACCGAGGTCGGCGCGCTGGGCTACACCGTGGCCAGCCACAGCGACGGCCGGTGGAACGGGGTGGCCATCCTGTCCCGGGTCGGGCTGGGCGACGTCCGGGTCGGGTTCGCCGGTGAACCCGGCTTCCCCGAGCCCGAGGCGCGGGCCATCTCCGCCACCTGCGACGGGGTGCGGGTCTGGTCGGTGTACGTGCCCAACGGCCGGACGCCGGACGACCCGCACTACGCATACAAGTTGGCCTGGTTCGCGGCCCTGCGCGACGCGCTGGACACCGAACTGGCCAGCGAGTTGCCGCTGGCGGTCTGCGGCGACTTCAACGTCGCCCCGACCGACGCCGACGTCTGGGACCCGGCGGTCTTCACCCACTCCACGCACGTCACCCCGGCCGAGCGGGCTGCCCTCGCGGCGCTGCGCGACCTGGGCCTCAGCGACGTCGTGCCGACCCCGATGAAGGGCCCGCACCCCTTCACCTACTGGGACTACCGGGCCGGCATGTTCCACCAGAACAAGGGCATGAGAATCGACCTGGTGTACGCGTCCGCGCCGTTCGCCCGCGCCGTCCGCTCCGCGTACGTGGACCGGGAGGCCCGCAAGGGCAAGGGCCCCTCCGACCACGCGCCGATCGTTGTCGACGTGGACCTGGTCCCGGCGGTCGAGGCGTTCTGAGTGGCTAGGGTGGGCAGATGGCAGTCGTGAAGATCAACGCAATCGACGTCCCGCCCGGTGGCGGCGCGGAGTTGGAGAAGCGGTTCGCCGCGCGGGCCGGCGCTGTGGAGAACTCCCCCGGTTTCCTCGGCTTCGAACTCCTCCGCCCGGTGGCCGGCGAGACCCGCTACTTCGTCTACACCAAGTGGGAGAGCGAAGAAGCATTCCAGGCGTGGGCCGCCGGCCCGTCACGCGCCGCCCACGCCGCCACCCCCGGCGACAAGCCCCGCCCACCGGTCTCCACCGGTGCCAGCCTGCTGGAGTTCGAGGTGGCGCTGCACGTCCCCCAGCCCTAGGAGCGCCGCCTCCGGGCGCCAACGCGGCTTGATCCACTCCGTTTCGCTGAAGCCGGGGTGTCCGCGTCAGTGGGACACCCCGACATCAAGGATCCCGTGTCGATCAACCCCGGGAGCAACGCAACCCGCCTCACGGAATGAGGAGGGCCTTGCCCGGAATCGAGCGCGCCTCCATCGCGCGGTGAGCGTCAGCCGCGGAGGACAGTGGGTACTCGCGTGCGATCACCGGGCGTATCCGCCCCTCCACCGCCTCGGTCAGGGCCCTGCTCGCGAGCCGCACCATCTCCGGCGCCTCGAACTGGACATCCGCGATGCCGTGCAGGTCGATGCCGCGCGCCCGCGAACTCGACAGGTCCATCGTGGCGAACTCGCCACTCGCCGCCCCATGGGCCGACACCCGCCCGCCGTCGGCCACCAGGTGAAAGGCGTCGCTGCCGAGTTTTCCCCCGACACCGTCCAGCAGCACATCGACGGACAGACCGCCGAGGGCTTCGCGTACCGCGTCGGTCCACCCGTCACCCGCGTAGTCGACGACAGCGTCGGCGCCGAGCCGTCGTACCAGTGCGAGCTTGTCCGCGCCACGGGCCGCTCCCACGACCTGCGCACCGAGACGGTGGGCGAGCTGAACAAGCAGCGTTCCCATGCCGCCCGCGGCCCCCAGGATCAGGACCCGGTCGCCCGGCTTGACGCCGACACCGTCGATGATGCCCATGGCGGTCACGCCGTCGTGTGCGAGAGCAGCCGCTTCCCGCAGGCTCAGTCCGTCGGGGACCGGCACCAGCCGGTCGACGCTGGCCCGAACCAGTTCAGCGTATGAACCCCGCGTCCCGGCACCCGCAACGACCTGGCGGCCAAGCCAGGACCCAGAGACGCCTGGACCGGTGGAGACCACCGTTCCCGCCGCTGCGCCGCCCGGTACGTACGGCGGGGTGACACCGAACATCCCACCCCAGCCACGGCGGATCTGAGTCTCCAGGTAGATCGTGTCCACGGCCTCGGCCCGAACGATGACCTGCCCCTCCGTGGCTTGCGGATCGGGCAGGTCCACCAGGATCAGAACCTCTGGCCCCCCGTACTCAGAAACCTGGATCGCCCGCACGTATGTCTCCGATCAGCCGCGGTCCAGTGCTTCGGACCCGCTTCCGTACCTCGTGTCAGCGACGCTAGGACCTGAATGCTGGTTGAAGTCAAGCGGAAGTCGGGAGATCGATGGCGAGGTTCACCGGTACGTCGCAACCACGCCGCCACACCCACAGATGTGCCCAAGCCAGCACCGCAGCCGAATCGCGCCGGACCGGCTGTCGCCGTTGATAGCGTCGAGGCAGACCGAGCGGTATTCGGCCACCAGTCGCCCTGCCAGCCATTCCACGCCGTTCGTTCAGGGCGCATCCCAAGGCACGGGGGACCCTGGTCATGTTCGACGGCTTCGAAGAGTTCGACATCGAGACGCCCGGCGCGACGATCCACGGACGCCGCGGCGGAAGCGGGCCGCCCGTTCTGCTGCTGCACGGCATCCCCGAGACACACCTCATGTGGCACCAGGTCGCGCCACGGCTCGCCGAGCACTACACAGTCGTCGCCACCGACCTTCGGGGCTGGGGTGACAGCGGCAAGCCGCCGAGCACTGCGGATCACGAGCCGTACAGCATGCGCGCCATCGCCCGCGACCAGATCGCGGTGATGCGGAGCCTGGGCCACGAGCAGTTCCGACTCGTCGGCCACGATCGGGGGGCGCGCTGCGCGTACCGGCTCGCGCTTGACGAACCGGACGCCGTCACCCGACTGGCAGTGATGGACGTGGTCCCCATCGGCGACGTCTACGACCGCGCCGACCGGACGTTCAGCCTCTCCTACTGGGTCTGGTCCTTCCTGGCGGCACCGGCGCCGGTGCCCGAGCAGTTCATCGACGCGGCGCCCACGGTGCTCGTCGACTTCATGCTCGACACCTGGCCCGAGGTGAAGGACGCCTTCCCCGCCGAGGTCCGGGCGGCGTACGTCAAGCAGTTCAGCGACCCCGCCACTGTGCACGCGATCTGCGAGGAGTTCCGCGCCGCAGCGACGCTGGACTACCAGCAGGACGAGGCGGATCGCGGAAACCGGAAGATCGCCTGCCCGGTGCTGTTTCTCTGGAGCCAACGCGGCCAGGTAGCGAAGCTCTACGACGACCCGCTGGCGATCTGGCGGGAGTGGGCCGACGACGTACGCGGCGAGCCGGTCCCGGTCGGGCACTTCATTCCGGAGGAAGCCCCCGACGAGACCACCAGCCAACTCCTGGCGTTCCTGAGCTGACGCCTGGCCGACCCGCCGACGCCGAGGCCGAGTAGCCGCCCTCCACCCACCGGACCGCCCACCCAGCTCTTGATCCACTCGGGTTCATTGATGTCGGGGTGTCCGGGTGACGTGGTTACCCCGATTTCCGTGAACGCGAGTGGATCACGTGCCCCGATCGGCTTCAGGGCTTGCGGGAGGACTGGAGGGTCGCGAAGGCGATGACGTTGTCGGCGTAGCCGGTACGGCCCCCGATGAACTGCCCGCCGCAGGTGATCAACCGCAGCCCGGGTGGCCCGTCGTGGCCGTAGATCCGCTCGGCGGGCAACTGGTCCTTCGGGAAGTGCTCCACGGTGTCGACCCGGAACACCACCACCGACTCGTCCGCCCGGGCCACCTCGATCAGGTCGCCGGGGTGCAGCTTGCCCAGGTCGTAGAAGACCGACGGGCCGGTCTTCGTGTCCACGTGCCCGACGATCACCGCAGGGCCAGGCTCACCGGGCGTGGGGCCCCTGTCGTACCAGCCGGTCTCGTTGTGGCGTTCCAACGGCGGTACGGCGATCGAGCCGTCCCGCGCCTGCCCGACGGGCGCCACCGGCGCGGTCACCTTGATCGCCGGCACCGAGAGGCGCACCGGCCGACTGGCCGACAAGCCGACCGACTCGGTGCGGGCCGGCCGGTCGCCGCCGGTCGGGGCCAGGTCGAACGGGCCCACCGAACGGCCCAGCCCGGCCCCGGTGGCGAAGACCCCGGCCAACACCAACACCACAGCCAACGGTACGGACCAGGGGCTGCGGCCGGAGGGACGACTACGCCGGGGGGCGACGGCGGTCGGCGGACGCGCGGCCACCGACGGGCGGTCGGGATCCGGCGAGCGGTCGGGATCCGGCGGGCGGTGGGGATCCGGCGGGCGGTGGGGCCTTGGCGGGCGGTCGCCCGGCCAACCGTCGTCCAAGGGCAGCCGAACGTCATCGGGCGGCGAGGCGGGACGGCCGGCGAACGGCTGACGGGCAGCGTCCGGCGGCGAGGCGGGGCGGCCAGGCGACGGCGGGCGTGAACCGGCCGGCGGCGGCGTGGGGCGGAAGATCGTCATGGCGGCCTCAGCGACGTGCGGCGGCTCGGGGGCGGCGCAGCGCCATCACGGCGACGATCAGACCGGTGATGATCAGTGCCGCGCCGCCGGGCAGCAGCAGCCTGCCGGTCATCCCGCCGGTGCTCCCCCCGAAGCCGGTCGCCGGACCACGGCTGGGCTGGACGGGGACCTTCTTCACCACCTGGAGCATCGTCGAGGCGGTCTCGCCGTCGCGGCACTCCAGCTTGACCCGGTAGTTGCCGGGGCGGGTGCGCTCGCGGACCATCGGCGCGGCCGTGAGCACCCCGCGCTGCGGCTGCACGCCGACCGCCCCGAAGGCGTCGGAGACCACCGTGGCGCCCACCGAGTTGTCCCGACAACTGGCCCGGATGCCGACCAGGTAACCGGGCTGCACAGTGCTGGGGCTGACCTCGACGAAGATGTCCACCGCCGGCGTCGGTTGGGGCGCTCCGCCGGGCGGCCCTCCGGGCTGCGGCGCAAGCCCGACGGCGACGGCCCGCTCGGGCACGGCAAGACCGGCGACGGCAGACGGGGACGTAAGAGCGACTGCGGCAGGCGCGGCGAGGGCGGGCGTGGAGGTCAACAGGGGGCCGGCCAGCACGGTCACCAGCGACAGGGTCACGACGCCGCGGGTCACTGTCACGATGCCCCCTCTCGACGCCGTGCGGCCGGGTCGGGCGGTGGAACACCCGACCTGCCGTACCAGTTGGATCCTCTCATTTCCGGTCGCACATCACATCCGATCCGCCGGCGGCGTCGCGTACGCTCGGGTCGCTGTGACAGCCACCGACCATGACCCCGCCGTCCCGCCCGCGAGCCGGACGATCCGCACGTTCCACCCCCGCCGGGGTCGGATGAGCGACCGGCAGACCGACGCGCTGAGCCGGCTCTGGCCCGTGTACGGCCTGGACGTGCCGGACGGACCTGTGCTGCCCGTCGACCTGGCCGACCTGTTCGGTCGCCGGGCGCCGGTGGTGCTGGAGATCGGCTCGGGCATGGGCGACAGCACCGCTGCGATGGCTGCCGCCGACCCGGATCGAGATTATCTGGCGGTGGAGGTGCACACGCCGGGAATCGCCAACCTGCTCGACCTGGTGGAGCGCGGCGGCCTGCGCAACGTACGGGTGGCGGAGGGCGACGCGTTGTCGCTGGTCAGCGGCTTGCCCGAGGGTGTGCTGGACGCCGTACACATCTTCTTCCCGGACCCGTGGCCGAAGACCCGCCACCACAAGCGGCGGATCATCCAGCCGGCGCACGTGGCGCTGCTGCGGTCCCGGCTGCGGTCCGGCGGCATGCTGCACTGCGCCACCGACTGGGCCGAGTACGCCGAGGCGATGCGGGAGACCCTGGAGGCGGACCCGGAGCTGGTGGACGCGTACGGCGGCTTCGCGCCGCGGCCGGCGCACCGCCCGGTGACGAAGTTCGAGCGGCGGGCGATCACGGCCGGTCGGCCGGTCGCCGACCTGCTGTACCGCCGACGGTGACCGGCGAAACGCCCGAACCGGAACGCGGCGGCGCATTCGGGACGCCCGGACGGGGGTCCGGTGCGGGCCGGGTTGGCGTACCGGGGCATGATCCAGGCACCATGGACAGGCTATGACGCTCACCGCCGCGCTGCCGACAAGCGCCGACCCCGACACCCTCTTCGACGCGTTCGCCGGCTGGGCGAAGGAGCGCGGCCTCGACCTCTACCCCCATCAGGAAGAGGCGGTCATCGAGATCGTCTCCGGCGCCAACCTGATCATGAACACGCCCACCGGCTCGGGTAAGAGCCTGGTGGCGATCGCCGCGCACTTCGCGGCCCTCGCCGACAGCCGGACGACCTTCTACACCGCGCCGATCAAGGCATTGGTGTCGGAGAAGTTCTTCGCGCTCTGCGAGGTCTTCGGCGCCGAGAACGTCGGCATGCTCACCGGCGACGCCAGCGTCAACGCCGACGCCCCGATCATCTGCTGCACCGCAGAGATCCTGGCGAACCTGGCGCTGCGCGAGGGCACGAAGGCCGACGTCGGCCAGGTGATCATGGATGAGTTCCACTTCTACGCCGAGCCCGACCGGGGCTGGGCGTGGCAGGTGCCGATCATCGAGCTGCCGCAGGCCCAGTTCATCCTGATGTCCGCCACTCTGGGGGACACCACCCGCTTCGTCGACGACCTGACCCGGCGCACCGGGCGGCCGACCGCCGTCGTGCGCACTGCGGAACGGCCGGTCCCGCTCATCTTCTCGTACGCGATGACGCCGCTGCACGAGACGCTGGAGGAGCTGCTGGAGACCAAGCAGGCCCCGGTGTACGTGGTGCACTTCACCCAGGCCGCCGCGCTGGAGCGCGCCCAGGCGCTGACCAGCGTCAACGTCTGCACCCGCGCCGAGAAGGACATGATCGCCGAGGCGATCGGTGGTTTCCGGTTCACCGCCGGCTTCGGCAAGACGCTGTCCCGACTGGTCCGGCACGGCATCGGCGTGCACCACGCCGGCATGCTGCCCAAGTACCGCCGCCTGGTGGAGACCCTCGCCCAGGCCGGCCTACTCAAGGTCATCTGCGGCACCGACACCCTCGGCGTCGGCATCAACGTGCCGATCCGCACTGTGCTGTTCACCGGCCTGTCCAAGTACGACGGGGTCCGTACCCGGCTACTGAAGAACAGGGAGTTCCACCAGATCGCCGGGCGGGCCGGCCGGGCCGGCTACGACACCATCGGCCGGGTCGTGGTGCAGGCCCCGGAGCACGTCATCGACAACGAGAAGGCTCTCGCCAAGGCCGGTGACGACCCGAAGAAGCGGCGCAAGGTGGTCCGCAAGAAGCCGCCGGAGGGCTCGATCGGCTGGGGCCAGCCCACCTTCGACCGACTCGTCGACGCCGAGCCGGAACCACTGACCTCCAGCTTCCAGGTCAGCCACTCGATGCTGCTCAACGTCATCGGCCGGCCCGGCGACGCGTTCACCGCGATGCGGCACCTGCTCACCGACAACCACGAGGAGCCGGCCGCGCAGCGTCGGCACATCCGCCGGGCGATCGCCATCTACCGGGCCCTGCGTGCCGGCGGGGTCGTCGAGGAGCTGCCCGAGCCGGACGAGACCGGCCGGCGGATCCGGCTCACCGTCGACCTCCAGCTCGACTTCGCCCTCAACCAGCCGCTCTCCCCCCTCGCGCTGGCCACCATCGAGCTGCTCGACGCCGAGTCCCCGTCGTACCCGCTCGACGTGCTGAGCGTCATCGAGTCGATCCTGGACGACCCCCGGCAGATTCTCTCCGCGCAGCAGTTCAAGGCGCGCGGCGAGGCGGTCGCCGCCATGAAGGCAGAGGGCATCGAGTACGAGGCGCGCCTCGAACTGCTCGACGAGGTGACCCACCCCAAGCCCTTGGCCGAGCTGCTGGAGGCCGCGTACGAGATGTACCGGCAGGGTCACCCCTGGGTCGCCGACCACCAGCTCTCCCCCAAGGCCGTCGTCCGCGACATGTACGAGCGGGCCATGACCTTCACCGAGTACGTGCAGTTCTACGGGCTGACCCGCTCGGAGGGCCTCGTCCTGCGCTACCTGGCCGACGCGTACAAGACGCTGCGCCAGACAGTGCCCGAGGACGCCAAGACCGAGGAGCTGATCGACCTCATCGAGTGGTTGGGCGAGCTGGTCCGCCAGGTCGACTCCAGCCTCATCGACGAGTGGGAGCGGCTGCGCAACCCGTCCGACGTGGCCGAGGTCGCCCAGGCGCACGCCGCCCTGACCGATCGACCACCGGCGGTGACCCGCAACGCGCGGGCGTTCCGGGTGCTGGTGCGCAACGCGCTGTTCCGCCGCGTCGAGTTGGCCGCGCTACGCCGCTGGGACCTGCTCGCCGAGTTGGACGCCGAGGACGGCTGGGACTACGACGCGTGGGCCGACGCCCTGGCGCCGTACTTCGAGGCGTACGACTCGATCGGGGTCGGGCCGGACGCCCGCGGTCCGGCGTTGCTCATGATCGAGCAGGGCCGGGAGCGGTGGACCGTACGGCAGATCTTCGACGACCCGGACGGCGACCACGACTGGGGCATCAGCGCCGAGATCGACCTGGTGGCCTCGGACGAGGTCGGCGCGGCCGTCGTGCGGATCACCGACGTCGGCCAGCTCTAGCAAGCGTCTCGAAAGGGGGTCGTCCGAACGCCGGACGGCCCCCTTTGTCGCGTCTTCCGCACCCCTTCTTTCGCTGGGCGATGTCAGACCTGTCGATTAGAATGTATGTACTAATCGAGTTCCTGACCTGCAGGATTACGATCCGGGAGGACGCCCGTGACCGCTCCCGCCTCCACGCCCCTCACCCCCTACGCCACACTGCTCGGTTTCACCCGCTACGTCGACCGCACCGGCCCCACCAAGGCGACCTTCGTGGGCGGGCTGCGCAAGCAGCGCGCCAGCCGGTCCGGCTTCAACCCGCACGGCCAGTTCGTCAAGGCGCTCAAGGCCGACATCGCCTTCCACACCGGCGGCACGCACCTTGCCGGGGTGGCCGACATCGTCAAGCCACGGTGGCGCCCGCTCTACCAGGCGCTCGTTCCCGGTGCCACCACCTGGCTGCACTCCCTCGGCGAGCCGGCCGCTGTCGATCTCGCCCAGACCCGCGACGCCCTGGCCATGCTGGGCGACCTGCCCGTCAAGATCAACCCCCACTTCGGGGTACGCCACGCCGACGGTCGCGCCGAAGCGGTCCGCCTGCACTTCGACGAGACCCCACCGAGCGAGGAGTCTGTGCTCGCCACCCTGCACCTGATGGCCCGACACATGGACGCTGTGCTCCCGCACGCCGAGCCGGTCCTGGTCGACGTCCGCCGTGGCCTGGCCCACCGCATGCCCACCGACGCCAAGCCCGACCAGATCGAACGATGGCTCTCCGGTGAAGCCGCCGCCTTCCGCGCCATCTGGTCCACCGCCGCCTAACCCGCCCCCACGCCCCACGCCCCACGCGCCACGCCCACGCCCCAACGCCGCCCACGCCCCAAACACCCTCCACGCCCACGCCAAACGCACTCCACGCGCCACGCCCATGCCCCACGGGCCACGGCCAATGCGCTCCACGCCCACGCCCCACGCCCACGCGCCGCGCACCACGCGCCCGCCCGGCAAGATCGCGCTCGATCCAGGATGCAGTGGCCTCCGCTTTTCGGGAGGCCACTACATCCATGTTCGAGCGCGATCATGGGGATAACGACGCGCACCGGCACCGGTGTGGTGACTGTGGTTATCCACAGGGGCAGCGTGACGCGGGGAGGTTCGGCCAGCCTGAGGCCCATGCCGAAAATTCCTCGTCGGCCGCCGCAGTTACGGGGTCGGGTCTTCCGTGGCTCGACCGCCGTCTCGCGAGGCCTGCTGACCCGCAATGAGCTACGCAGCTCGGCGTGGCGACCGCTCTTCCGCGACGTCTACGCCGATGCCCAGATCGCGGTCACCCACACCATCAGATGCACCGCCGTCGGACGCTGGCTGGTCCCACCCGGTGCGGCCATCGCAGGGCGCGCTGCCGCCGGCCTGTACGGCTGTGGGAAGCCCAGCGCGAGCGAGCCGGTCGACGTCCTCGTTCCCGCCGCCAGCCGGATCGGCCCGAGCGCCGGCATCCGGGTCCACCACGGGGAGATCGGCTCCGGCGACACCGTGGACCGGGCCGGCGTCACGGTGACCAGCCCGGCGCGTACCTGCTGGGACCTGGCCCGTTGGCTTGATGTGATCGAGGCGGTGGTCGTCATCGACGCCATGCTGGCCAAGCGGCTGACGACCGTTCCAGACCTGCGCGAGTACGCGCTCAGCCGGGCCGGTCGACGCGGCTGGCGATCGCTGCTACGCGCGGTCGACCTCGCCGACGCGGGAGCTGAGTCCCCTCAGGAGTCCCGCACCCGTGTCGGGCTGGTGCTTGCCGGACTGCCGAGGCCGGAGACTCGGTGGGTAGTGGCCGAGCAGGGCCGATTCGTGGCCCGCCTGGATTTGGCCTGGCCGCAGTTCAAGGTCGCGGTGGAATACGACGGCCTCTGGCACGACGACCCCGAGCAGTTCCATCGGGACCGGCAACGCCTCAACCGACTGCTCGGCGGCGAGTGGATCGTGCTGCACCTGACCGCCAAGCGCCTCCGGGACGACTTCGATGGGTTCCTCGCCGAGGTCCGGGCCGCTCTGCGGGCACGCTCGCGCTCCCCCCGCTGACGATGAGCGCGCTCGAACATGGAAGTAGTGGCCTCCCTAGACGGGGAGGCCACTACTTCCTGGATCGAGCACGATCATGAGCCGGCGCGCGGGGTGCGCGGTGCGTGCCGGGGCGCGGGGTGCGAGCCGGCGCGCGGGGTGCGCGGTGCGTGCCGGCACGCGGGGTGGGCGCCTTCGGGCGCGGGCGGCGCGGGGCAGGGTGTCAGGCGGCCGGGAGGTACTTGGCCAGGTCGTCGAGGATCTTGTTGGCGGCGCCGACGCCGATGCCGGTCATCCAGACCTCGTCGGAGACGGGGTACGCCTTGCCGGCCTTGACCGCGCCGAGGCCCTTCCACAGCGTCCCGCCGGCGACCTTGGTCTGCTCGGCGGCGGCCTTGTCGCCGTACGCGGTCACGAAGATGACGTCACCGTCGACCTCGTTGACCCGCTCGGGGCTGACCAGGTCGAAACGCTTGTCCTCCTTGTTGGCGAGCAGCTGCCGTTCGGGGCGGCCCAGGCCGGTGTCGCCGATGACGATGCCGGAGAACGAGTCCGGGCCGTACACCCGGATGTTGCCGGGCAGGAACCGCACGATGGAGACCTTGCGCGCGGAGGCGTCGCCGAGCGTCGCGCCGAAGTCCTTGGCCCGCTTCTCGTACGTGGCGAGCAGATCCTTGGCCTGCTGCTCGCGGCCGAGTGCCTTGCCGTCGAGGAGGAGGTTGTCCTTCCAGGTGATGCCCACCTTGTCGGTGAACACGGTCGGCGCGATGGCGGCCAGTTCGTCGTAGAACTTCTCCTGGCGGAACTTGCTGCCGAGGATGAGGTCCGGCTTCAGCGCGTTGATCGCCTCCAGGTCGGGCTCGGTGAGCACCCCGACCTCCTTGATGCCGGCGAGCTTGTCCGCGCCGAAGTAGGTGGGCCAGCTCTTCGCCTCACCGGCGGTGGCCGCGCCGACGGGCGTGATGCCCAGCGAGAGCGCCGTGTCGATCTTGTCGGTGTCGAGCACGACGACGCGCTTGGGCTCGGCCGGGACCTTGGTGGTGCCCATGGCGTGGGTGATCTCCCGGGTCTCCCCGGTGGTGGAGCCGGCGACCGGGTCGCTCTCACCGCAGGCGGTGAGGCTGGTGCCGAGGGCGACGGCCGCGACGAGAGCTGCGACGAGACGACGCATCAGAGTCCTTTCGAGGGGTGCGAGCCGGCGAGCGGGTTGGCCGCGTCGCCGGTGGAGGGTCGGGCGACCGGTACGGACGCCGTCGACGGGGAGTGGTCACCAGCGACGGCCGGAGCCGGAGCGTTACCACCCGTGTACGCGGGAACCACCAGCGGTGCGCCGGTCACCGGGCAGGGCACGACCACGCAGGCCAGCCCGAAGACGTCGCGGACCAGGTCGGCGGTGAGGATCTCCCGGGGTGGGCCGGCGGCGACCACCGCGCCGGCGCGCATGGCGACCAGGTGGTCGGCGTAGCGGGCGGCCTGGTTCAGGTCGTGCAGGACGGCGACCACGGTGCGGCCCCGCTCGGAGCGCAGCCGGTGCAGCAGGTCCAGTACCTCCACCTGGTGGGCCAGGTCGAGGAAGGTGGTCGGCTCGTCCAGCAGCAGGGCGTCGGTGTCCTGGGCGAGCGTCATGGCAATCCAGACGCGTTGCCGCTGACCGCCGGAGAGGCTGTCCACCGGCCGGTCGGCCAGGTCGCTCACGTCGGCCAGGACCATCGCCTGGTCGACCGCCGCGCCGTCCTCCGACGACCACTGCCGCCACCAGCGCTGGTAGGGCTGCCGGCCGCGCCCGACCAGGTCCGCGACTGTGACGCCCTCGGGCACCAGCGGGCTCTGCGGCAGGACGCCGAGGCGACGGGCCACCTCCCGGGTCGGCAGGTCGCGGATCGCGGTGCCGTCCAGCAGCACCGTGCCCCGGCGCGGGTTGAGCAGCCGGGCCATCGTGCGCAGCAGGGTGGACTTGCCGCACGCGTTCGGGCCGACGATCACAGTGAACGCGTCGGTCGGCAGGTCCAGGTCGAGCCCGTCGAGCACCGTCCGCTCGTCGTAGCCGGCGACCAGGTCGCGGGTGGAGAGCATCACACGACTCCTTGAGGCGTCACGACGACCGCCGCCGGCCGCGCAGCAACAGGAAGATCAGGTACGGGCCGCCGATCGCGGCGGTCAGCACACCGGCGGGCAGTTGGGTGGGTGCGAACAGGCGTCGGCCGGCCAGGTCGGCCAGCACCAGCAGCAACGCGCCGAGCAGCGCGGCGCAGACCAGAGGTGGTCGTTCGGCGCGTACCAACCGGCGGGCCACCTGGGGGGCGACCAGGGCCACGAAGTCGACGGCGCCGACCTGGGCGGTGACCATCGCGGCGACGAGTACGCCGGTGCCGGCCAGGCCAATCCGGCGGGCCACCGGGCGCAGTCCGACCCCCCGGGCGGTGTCGTCGTCCAGGGCGGTGCTGTTCAACGCCCAGCCGGCCCAGGCGAGCACCGGCAGCAGCACCAGCAGCGTGCCGGCGATCCAGGCCGCCTCGGTCCAGCCCTTGCCGGCCAGGGTGCCGATCAGCCAGATCTGCGCGCGGAGACCGTCGATCGGATCGGCGGTGAGCATGACGACCTCGGTGAGCGCCCGGAAGGCGAACGCGACCGCCACCCCGGCGAGCACGAACCGTTGTGCGGCCAGCCCGTGCCGGGCACCGAGGGCGAACAGCACCGCCGCCGCGAGCAACCCGCCCACCAGCGCGGTGGGTGCGACCAGCACCGCTGCCATTCCGCTGGTCAGGGCCACCGTCGCGGCGAGGCCGGCACCCTGGGTGATGCCGATGACGTCCGGGCTGGCGAGTGGGTTACGGGCCACGCTCTGGATGAGCGTGCCAGCCACACCGAAGGCCGCGCCGGCCACCGCCGCCAGCACGACCCGGGGCAGCCGAAGGTCAAAGACCACGAGGTCGTACGGCGTGCCGGCCCCGGAGAGGGCACGCAGCACGTCGGCCGGTGCGACGTACGGGGTGCCCAGCGAGAGGCTGAGCACGACGGCCAGCAGGAGGAGCACTGTCAGCACGGCGGCCACCAGCACCGCCCGGCGGCGGATCAGCAGACTGACCGGACCGATCCGCAGCAGCGACCGCCCGGCCAGCCGGGCACCGTCGGCACCAGGCGAGCCGGCGGGCACGACGGTCGACGAGCCAGCGGACCCAGCCGAGCCGGGCGGGTCAGCGGGGCCAGCCGGGCCGGCAGGGCTGGGCGGGTCAGCGGGGCCGGAGGAACGGCGGGTGGTGGTCACGCGGTCACCACCCGGGCACGGCGGACCAGCACTGCCAGCAGTGGCGCGCCGATCAGCGCGGTGACGATCCCGGCCGGGATCTCGCCCGGCGGGGCGACGAGCCGACCGACGATGTCGGCGGCGAGCAGCAGCGCCGGCCCGAGCAGTGCGGACACGGCGAGGGTCCAGCGGTGGTCCGCGCCGACCAGGGCGCGGGCCAGGTGCGGCACGGCCAGCCCGACGAATGCGACAGGGCCGGCGGCGGCCACCGCGGCGCCGGTCAGCAGCACGGCGGCGAGGCCGCCACCGAGGCGGACCAGACCGATCCGGTGGCCGAGACCACGGGCCACGTCGTCGCCGAGGGCCAGCGCGTCCAGGCCCCGGGCCACCAGGGCCGCCAGGACCAGGCCGGCGAGGACGAACGGCAGCACCTGCGCGGCGACCGACAGGTCCCGGCCCGCCAGCCCGCCGACCACCCAGAAGCGGTACTCCTCGAAGGTGCGGGCGTCGATGCTGAGGAGCGCGTACACCCCGGAGGCCAGGCTGGCGTCGAGCGCCGCGCCGACCAGCGCGAGGGTCACCGGGCTGGCGCCCTCGCGGGCGCGGGTGGCGATGGCGAAGACCAGCAGCCCGGCGATCAGGGCCCCGGCGATGCCGAACCAGACATAGCCGGCGAGCGTGCCGACGCCGAACACGGAGATCGCGAGCACCACACCGAACGACGCGCCCGCGCTGATGCCGAGGATGCGCGGCTCGGCGAGGGGGTTGCGGGTGAGCGCCTGGAACAGCACCCCGGCCACGGCGAGCGCGAGCCCGACGGCGAGGCCGAGCGCGGTCCGGGGCATCCGCAGCTCACGGACGATGGTGCTGGCGTCGCCGCCGTCCGGCGCGACGAGCGCGTGCCAGACCTGGTCGACGCCGAGTTGTCGGCTGCCGAACGCAAAGCTGGCCAGCACTGTGAGCAGCAGCACCAGCGCGGCCCCGACGGTGACAGCGACTCGCCGACCGGTGCGGGTGCCGGGCCGGTTGCGGGCCGGGGTCGGCCGGGTGGCGAGGGTGGTCACGAATCTCCTGCACGTCCATGCTTAGGTTCGCCTAACCTTAGCCGAGCTGCAGAAAGGGGCCTAACTGGCGTCTGTCGATACCGTCCCGGGCTCCGTTGGTGCGCCCCGCGAGCCACCGTCCCCGGCCGCCGCGGCAGCGCGTGGCAGGACGTTCAGCGGCCGCATCATCTCGTTGTCCTCGTGCTCCAGTAGGTGGCAGTGCCAGGCGTAGCGACCCGGCAGGTCGAAGTGCGCCTTGATCCGGGTCACCTCCCACGGGTACGCGAGCACCGTGTCCATCCACCCCCGCTCCCCCGAGCCCGGCAGCGACCGGCCCGAACGCCCCCGGCCGAGCAGCTCGAACTGGACCTGGTGCAGGTGGACCGGGTGCACGTGCCGGGTGAAGTTGCGCACCTCCCACACCTCGGTGTCGCCGAGGACGGGCTGCTCGGTCACCGGGTCGCTCCAGCGCAACGGCAGACCCCGGCCGCGCTCGTCGAGGACACCCAGCAGCATGATCATCGACCCGCCGGACATCCGCTCGTTGAGCGACAACCGGCGTACCCGCTGGGCCGGGCCGAGGCGCGGGTGTGAGGGCAGCCGTAGCTGCTCCGGTGGCACGCTCGAATCCGCGCCGGCCGCCTCGGTGACCACGAAGCGCAGCACCTGCCCGGTGGTGTGCGGGTCGGCGGGGTCGAAGTCCACCCCGGGCCGACCGCCTGCGTACATCCCGTCCGGCCCTTCGTTGACCAGGTACAGCTCGGTGCCGACCGGAACGTCGGTGAAGTCGACGATCGCGTCGACCCGCTGGGCCGGGCCGAGTGCCACGCGTTCGTGCGGCACCGGTTCGGGCAGGAGACCGCCGTCGCTGCCGATCTGCCAGACCGGCAGCACCGGCCGGGCCGGCCGTGCGGTGGCGTTCGCGGCCACGCTGAGCAGCAGGAAGCGGCTGTTGCAGGCGTTGAGCAGCCGGAACCGGTAGCGCCGGCGCTGGACCGTCAGCGAGGGCCAGGTGCCGCCGTTGACCACGATCGTGGAGGCGGAGAACCCGGGCACCGAGGTCGGTGGCCCGTCGCTGCCGCCGGAGTACCTCTTTGGATAGCGCAGTTCACCCTCGGCGGTGAAGCTGCGATCCTGGATCATCAGCGGAATGTCGCGGTACGAGGTGTTCGGCGCATCGGCGCGGGTCGGCGCCGGGCCGGGCAGCACCCCCTCCGGCGGTTCGTCCCCACCACCGAGCAGGTAGAACCCTGCCGACCCGGCGTAGACGTTCTCCCGGGTGAGCCCGAGCACGTGGTCGTGGTACCAGAGGGTGCACGGCCGCTGGTCGTTCGCGTACTCGAAGGTGGCCGAGCCCGGCGCCCAGCGCAGGCCGGACCGCTCGGCGAAGCGGGACCGGAACTCCCGGTACGCGCTGCCGGAAACGGCGAAGTCGGGCGGCAGGTCACGGGCAGCCGGCAGGTACCACGCCTCGGAGTGTCCGTCGCTCTCCTGCGTGCTGTGCGCACCGTGCAGGTGCACCACCTGGGGCACCGGGCCGCGATAGCCCTGCGGGCTGCCGTCCCACTGCCCGTGGTGGTCCCGGTGCTCGATGCCACCGGCCGGGTTGGCCCAGTGCACTGTGGGGTCCACCGGCAGTAGGTGCGGCAGGTAGTCGCCCCGCTCGTCGACGAGCTGGTTGACCCAGGTCACCCGTACCGGGCGTCCCACCCGCGCCATGATGGTGGGCGCCGGGTAGCCGAAGCTGCCCGGATGCGCGGTGGAGCCGTAACCCCACACTGTGGTGCGCGGCCACGACGGCGGCAGGATCTGCTGGCGGAACTGTCGCACCGCGATCTCATACGTGTCGCGCTCGGGATCGGTCGCCACCGTCGGCATGGCCGGGGGGATCCGCAGCGGCGTGACGTACTTCGGGATGTCCCGGGCGTCCAGCGACGCGGCCGCGGCGAGCGCCCGGCCCGAGGCCGCCCAGCCCGCCGGGATCAGCGCCGCCGCGCCGCCGGTGGCGCCGGCCGCGAGCAGCCCACGTCTGGTGACCATGCCGCACCTCCCAATCGCTTCGAACCTCGATATGAGAATGAGATTCGCGGACGACCACAGGGCGGACAGATAGCGGATGACACCCAGAAGGGGGACATTCCCCTCATAGGGTGGGGGACATGCGATTCGACCAGCACACGGTCGTCCTGCTGAGCCGGCCATCGGACCCGCCGGAGCTGCCGCAGGACGCGATCGACCGGTTGCGGGACGCGCACCTGGCCCACCAGGCGGGCCTCGTGCAGCAGGGGCTGGTGCTCGCGGCCGGACCGTTCCTGCACCCCGACGACGAGCAGCTGCGTGGTTTCGTGGTGCTGTCCATCGCCCCGGACGAGGCGCGCGGGCTGTTCGCCAACGACCCCGCCGTGCGGGCCGGTCACCTTGTCGCGCGGGTCACGTCGTGGCTGCTTCCGGAGGGCACCCTGCGGTTCGAGAGCGTGCCGGTGCCGCAGTCGATGCTGGAGGCGGCCTCCGGGGACTGACCGGTCAGCCGGCCGAGCCGCTGCCAGCCTCCGCCGACAACTCACCGAGTGGGACCACCCGCAGGGCGTCCATCGGGCCGACGATCACCCGCAGTTGCGGGAAGTGGTCCCGCAGCACCTGCCGGCACCGGTCACAGGGCGCGACGACCTCGCGGCCACGGTCGGCGACAGTGACGATCGTCTCCAGCGCGGTGACGCCCTGCGTGGCGGCCGTGCCGATCACGACAAGTTCGGCGCAGGCACCCCCGGTGGCGTGCTGGACGTTCACGCCGGTGAAGACCCGCCCGTCCGCGGTCCGGGCCGCCGACGCGACAGTGTGGTGCTGGCTGCGGCAGCGCAGCTTGGAGACCGCCGTGGCGGCCTGCACCAACGCGCGGTCGGTGTCGCGCATCTCCATCCGGCTCCCCCAGCGCTCGACGTCGGCCGCCAACTCTAGGGCCCGGTCATGGCCGTCGAGGGACCGGAGGTGGCCGTCGGAGAGCCGGCCGCGCGGTAACCCAGGGGCGGTGCGCCGCCGGGCTGCCTATCCTTGGGCACGACATGCAGAATCCAACCGCCCCAGTCGCGTCCGACCCCGTTCGCGAGCTGCACAGCCGCCTCACACCTCTGATGTTCCGCGACCAGCGCCGGCTCCAGCGGCGACTGGACGGTGCCCGCAGGCTGCGCGACCCGCAGCGTCGGGAGGCGGCGCTGACCGAGATCACCGCCGACCTGGTCCGGGCCGAGCAGCGGCTCGCCGCCCGGCAGGCGGCGGTGCCCGTGATCACGTACCCGGTGGGTCTGCCGGTCAGTGAGCGCAAGGACGACATCGCCGCTGCCATCCGCGATCACCAGGTGGTGATCGTGGCGGGCGAGACCGGCTCCGGCAAGACCACCCAGATCCCCAAGATCTGTCTGGAGCTGGGGCGCGGGGTGCACGGCCTGATCGGGCACACCCAGCCCCGGCGGTTGGCCGCCCGGACGGTGGCCGACCGGATCGCCGACGAGCTGGGCACCGAGTTGGGCGACGTGGTCGGCTACAAGGTGCGCTTCACCGACCAGGTCAGCGAGCGCAGCCTGGTGAAGCTGATGACCGACGGCATCCTGCTGGCCGAGTTGCAGACCGACCGGATGCTGCGCCAGTACGACACGCTGATCATCGACGAGGCGCACGAGCGCAGCCTCAACATCGACTTCATCCTCGGGTACCTGCGGGAGCTGTTGCCCCGACGACCCGACCTCAAGGTGATCATCACCTCGGCGACCATCGAGACCGACCGGTTCGCCAGGCACTTCGCCGGGCCGCCCACCGCCGAGGAGCCCGACGGCGTGCCAGCGCCGGTGGTCGAGGTCTCGGGGCGCACCTACCCGGTGGAGGTGCGCTACCGGCCCCTCGTCGAGCTCGCCGAGGGCGAGGAGGACGGCGACGGCGACGAGGAGACCGTCCGCGACCAGATCCAGGCGATCGGCGACGCCGTCGAGGAGCTGGCGGCCGAGGGCCCCGGCGACATCCTGGTCTTCCTCAGCGGGGAGCGGGAGATCCGGGACACCGCCGACGCGCTGGGCAAGCTGGTGCAGAAGAAGCGAACGCTACTCGGCACCGAGATCCTGCCCCTGTACGCGCGGCTCTCCTCCGCCGAGCAGCACCGGGTCTTCGCCGCGCACTCCTCGCGCCGGGTGGTGCTCGCCACCAACGTCGCGGAGACCTCGCTGACAGTGCCCGGCATCAAGTACGTGGTGGACCCGGGCACCGCTCGCATCTCCCGGTACTCCAGCCGACTCAAGGTGCAGCGGCTGCCCATCGAGCCGATCTCCCAGGCGTCGGCCAACCAGCGCAAGGGCCGGTGCGGCCGTACCTCGGACGGCATCTGCATCCGCCTCTACGACGAGCAGGACTTCGGATCCCGCCCCGAGTTCACCGACCCGGAGATCCTGCGCACCAACCTGGCGTCGGTCATCCTCCAGATGACGGCGATCGGGCTCGGCGACCTCGCCGCGTTCCCGTTCATCGACCCACCGGACAAGCGCAACATCACCGACGGCGTCAACCTGCTGCACGAGCTGGGCGCGTTGGACCCGACCGAGGCCGACCCGGCGAAGCGGCTCACAGCGCTCGGCCGGCGGCTGGCCCAGTTGCCGGTCGACCCGCGCCTGGCCCGGATGGTGGTCGAGGGCGAACGCAACGGCTGCGCCACCGAGGTGCTGGTGATCGCCGCCGCGCTCTCCATCCAGGACCCGCGGGAGCGACCGGCGGAGAAGCAGGCCCAGGCCGACCAGGCGCACGCCCGGTTCGCCGACAAGGAGTCCGACTTCGTCGCGTACCTCAACCTGTGGCGCTACCTGCGCGAGCAGCAGCGGGAGCTGTCCTCCAGCGCGTTCCGCCGGATGTGCAAGGCGGAGTACCTGAACTACCTGCGGATCCGCGAGTGGCAGGACATCGTCAGCCAGCTGCGCCAGGTGTTGCGTACCCCGACTGACGGCGATCGGCGTGGTGGGCGGCCGGCGCGCGACAGCTCGGACGACGCGGACGCCGGCCGGGGTCGCCGGGGTGGCGCGGACCTGCCGGAGGAGATCGACACCCCGAAGGTGCACCAGTCGCTGCTGCCCGGCCTGTTGTCGCACATCGGCCTCAAGGACGCCCAGAAACACGAGTACCTGGGGGCGCGGGGCGCGAAATTCGCGGTCTTCCCCGGCTCGGCGCTGTTCAAGAAGCCGCCGCGCTGGGTGATGGCCGCCGAGTTGGTGGAGACGTCCCGGCTGTGGGGGCGCATCGCCGGCCGGGTCGAGCCGGAGTGGGTCGAGCCGCTGGCGCAGCACCTGGTCAAGCGCAGCTACAGCGAACCGCACTGGGAGAAGAAGCAGGCCGCGGTGATGGCCTACGAGAAGGTCACCCTGTACGGCGTCCCGCTGGTCGCCTCCCGCAAGGTCACCTTCGGGCGGATCGACCCGACCCTGAGCCGGGAGCTGTTCATCAGACACGCCCTCGTCGAGGGCGACTGGCAGACCCACCACCAGTTCTGGGCGGACAACAAACGACTGCTCACCGAGATCGAGGAGCTGGAGAGCCGGGCCCGACGCCGCGACATCCTGGTCGACGACGAGACCATCTTCGGCTTCTACGACCAGCGGATCCCGGCCGACGTGTCCTCCGGCCGGCACTTCGACAGCTGGTGGAAGAAGACCCGCCGCGAGCAACCCGACCTGCTCACCTTCACCCGCGACCTGCTGATCAACGACGGCCGACCGGGGGTGGACGAGGACGACTACCCGGACGAGTGGCAGGCCGACGGGGTGAGCCTGCCGCTGACCTACCGGTTCGAGCCGGGCACGCCCGACGACGGCGTCACAGTGGACATCCCGCTGCCGCTGCTCAACCAGGTGCCGGCGGAGACCTTCGACTGGCAGGTGCCGGGGCTGCGCGAGGAGACGGTGATCGCACTGATCCGCTCGCTGCCCAAGGCGATCCGCCGCAACTTCGTCCCGGTGCCGGACTACGCCCGGGCCGCCCTGGCGGCGATCACCCCCGGCGAGGAGTCGCTGCTGGACGCGCTCACCCGTCAGCTGCGCCGGATGACCGGTGTGACGGTGCCCCGCGACGCCTGGGAGCCGGGCCGGCTCCCGGCGCACCTGCGGGTGACCTTCCGGATCCTCGGCGACGACGAGAAGCCGGTCGCCGAGGGCAAGGACCTGCCGGCCCTGCAACGCCAACTCCGCCAGGAGGTACGCCAGGTGGTGGCGGCCGCCGCACCGGAGATCGCCCGCACCGGGTTGCGCGAGTGGAGCATCGGCACGCTGCCCCGGACCATCGAGCAGGTCCGCGCCGGTTACGCGGTCACCGCGTACCCGGCGCTGGTCGACGAGGGCGCCACGGTCGGGGTGAAGGTGTTCGACTCCCCCGCCGAGGCGGAGGCGGCGCACTGGGCCGGCACCCGCCGGCTGCTACGGCTCACAGTGCCGTCCCCGGCGCGGTTCCTGCAGGGGCGGCTGGACAACGAGGCGAAGCTGGCGTTGAGTCGCAACCCGCACGGCGGCGTGCAGGAGTTGATCGAGGACGCCGCGGGCGCCGCCATCGACCGGCTGATCGGTCTGGCGGGCGGGCCGGCGTGGGACGCCGACGGCTTCGCGGCTCTGCGCGAGAAGGTCCGCGCCGACCTGGTCGACACCGTCGTCGAGGTGATGGAGCGGGTCCGCAAGGTCCTCGCCGCCGCGTACGCCGTCGAGCAGCGGCTCGGTGCGACCCGCAACCTCGCCGTGGTGGCGGCGCTGGCCGACATCCGCAACCAGCTCGCCGGGTTGGTGCACGCCGGTTTCATCACCGAGACCGGGTACGCGCGCCTGCCCGACCTGCTGCGCTACCTCACCGCCATCGAGCGTCGACTGGAACGGCTGGGCGGCAACCCGCAGCGGGACCGCCAGCAGCAGGACCGGATCGCCGTGGTGCAGAAGGAGTACGCCGATCTGCTCGCCAACCTGTCGCCGGCCCGCCGCCAGGAGTCGGCCGTCCGGCAGATCCGCTGGATGATCGAGGAGCTGCGGGTGAACGTCTTCGCCCAGGCGCTGGGCACCCCGTACCCCGTCTCCGAGCAGCGGATCTACCGGGCGATGGACGACGCCGAGGGCCGCTGACCCGAGCCCGGTCGGGGGTCAGGTCAGTGGCTCGACGCCCGGGGGCAGTTCGCCGAGGTCGATCGCCGACTGGATGTAGTCGAGCAGGATGCGCCGAAGCTCCCGACCAGCGTGGGTGGGTACGACGTCGCGCCGACGGGCCACCGCTATGGTCCGCCGCACCCCGGGCGGGGCGAGGGGGGTGATCCGCACGCCCGGCCGGCGGGCCAGCACGATGCCGGGCACGAGAGCGATGCCGAGCCCCGCCTCGACGAAGCTGAGCACCGCGTCCATCTCGCCGCCGTCCACGGCGAAGGTGGGTTCGAAGCCCGCCTCCCGACACGCCTGGATGGTCGCGTCGCGCAGGTCGTACCCCTCCCGGAACATCACCATCGGCTGGTCCCGCAGGTCGGTGATGCGCAGCTCCCCTGTCGTCGACGCGGTCGCCACCTCCCCCACCGAGGCCACCACCAGGCTCTCCCGCAGGATCGGGTCGACCCGCAGCCCAGGGTCGGCCCCCTGCGCCGGCATGATGATCAGGGCCAGGTCGAGGTCGCCGCGGAGCAGGTCGCGGACCAGGTCCTGGGAGCCACCCTCCTCGACGCGCAGGTCGATGGTGGGGTGCGCGTCGCGGAAGCGGCGCAGCACCGGCGGGGCGAGTGAGGTGGCCAGACTGGGGGTGGCCCCGAGCCGGACGCGGCCCCTCCGCAGCCCGACCAGTTCCTGGACCTCCCGGGTCGCTGTCTCCACGTCGGCGAGGATCCGGGTGGCCAACGGCAGCAGCACCTCACCCGCCGCGGTGAGCGCGATGTTGCCCCTTAGCCGCTCGAACAGTGGGGCTCCGAGGTCGGCCTCCAGAGCGTGAATTTGCTTACTGAGAGAAGGCTGAGTGATGCCCACCAGGTCGGCGGCTTGGGTGAAATGTCGTACTTCGGCCACCGCGACGAAGTACCGGAGCTGATGGAGCTGCATCTAAATAGCTTACGGCTATCAACGCTGCGAGTTTGATGCATTGGACGACTGATCGAAGTGCTCCTAGCGTCGGTCCTGTGGTAATCACGAAGACTCGGTCGCCCATCCGCTCGAACGTCGGCCTCAAGGCCGTCATGGCGGTGACGGGCATCCTGCTGGCGCTGTTCCTCATCGCCCACATGCTCGGCAACCTCAAGGTGTTCACGGGGGAAACCTCGTTCGACCACTACGCGCACTGGCTGCGCGACATCGGCAAGCCACTGCTGCCCGGCGTCTGGTTCCTCTGGATCCTGCGCACCGTGCTGGTGGTGGCTGTCGTCGCCCACATCGTGGCCGCCACAGTGCTGGCCCGGCGGGCCCGCGCCGCCCGGCCGGTCAAGTACGCCCACCGCAAGAAGGTCAACGGCAGCTACGCGGCCCGCACGATGCGCTGGGGTGGCGTGATCATCCTGCTCTTCGTGATCTACCACCTGCTGGACCTGACCACGGGGACGCTGAACCCGGTCGGCAACGAGAGCAAGCCGTACGGCAACGTCGTCGCCGACTTCGCCCCGGAGCGCTGGTACGTCACGCTCTTCTACACCCTCGCCATCCTCGCGGTGGGCTTCCACCTGCGCCACGGCGCGTTCAGCGCGTTCCGCAGCCTCGGCCAGCAGACGCCACGCGGCGAGCGCAGGGCGCGTACCGCGGCTCTGATCTTCGCCGTGCTGCTCTGCGCCGGGTACCTGGTGGTCCCGTTCGCCGTACTCACCGGATTGGTGTCCTGACATGGAACTCTTCACCGAGGGCGACCCGCTCGCCGACACCAAGGCTCCCGCCGGCCCGGTCGAGAAGCGTTGGGAGACCCGGCGCTTCGAGGCCAAGCTGGTAAACCCCGCCAACCGCCGCAAGATGACGGTGATCGTGGTCGGCACCGGTCTGGCCGGCGGCTCCGCCGCCGCGACCCTGGCCGAGCAGGGCTACCACGTCAAGTCCTACTGCTACCAGGACAGCCCACGCCGGGCGCACTCCATCGCGGCGCAGGGCGGCATCAACGCGGCGAAGAACTACCGCAACGACGGCGACTCCGTGCACCGGCTCTTCTACGACACCGTCAAGGGCGGCGACTTCCGCTCCCGGGAGTCGAACGTGCACCGGCTCGCCGAAGTGTCGGTCAACATCATCGACCAGTGCGTCGCCCAGGGGGTGCCGTTCGCCCGCGAGTACGGCGGCCTGCTGGACACCCGCTCCTTCGGTGGCGCCCAGGTGCAGCGCACCTTCTACGCCCGGGGCCAGACGGGCCAGCAACTGCTGCTCGGCGCGTACCAGGCCCTGGAGCGGCAGATCGGCCTGGGCAACGTCGAGATGAACGCCCGGCACGAGATGCTGGAGCTGGTCCTGGTGGACGGCAAGGCCCGGGGCATCGTGGTCCGGGACCTGGTCACCGGCGAGATCAGCACCGAGATGGCCGACGCCGTGGTGCTCGCCTCCGGCGGCTACGGCAACGTCTTCTACCTCTCCACCAACGCCAAGGGCTGCAACGTCACCGCCACCTGGCGCGCGCACCGCAAGGGCGCGTACTTCGCCAACCCGTGCTACACGCAGATCCACCCGACCTGCATCCCGGTCTCCGGCGACCACCAGTCGAAGCTGACCCTGATGAGCGAGTCGCTGCGCAACGACGGCCGGGTCTGGGTGCCGAAGACCAAGGGTGACGACCGCAGCCCGAAGGACATTCCGGAGGACGAGCGGGACTACTACCTGGAGCGGATCTACCCCTCCTTCGGCAACCTGGTCCCCCGCGACATCGCCTCCCGCGCCGCGAAGAACGTGTGCGACGAGGGTCGGGGCGTCGGGCCGACCAAGCTCGGCGTCTACCTCGACTTCGCCGACGCGATCGGCCGGCTGGGCCGCAAGGCCATCGAGGCCAAGTACGGCAACCTTTTCGAGATGTACGAGCGGATCACCGGCGAGGACCCGTACGAGGTGCCGATGCGGATCTACCCCGCCGTGCACTACACGATGGGCGGCCTGTGGGTCGACTACGACCTCCAGTCGAACATCCCCGGCCTGTTCGTGATCGGCGAGGCCAACTTCTCCGACCACGGCGCGAACCGCCTCGGCGCCTCGGCGCTGATGCAGGGCCTCGCCGACGGCTACTTCGTGCTGCCCACCACCATCGCCAACTACCTGGCCTCCGGTCCGCTCGAGACTGTCGACGCCAGCCACCCGGCGGCCGTCGAGGCGCGCACCGACGTCGAGGACCGCGTCCAGCGGCTGCTCGCTGTCGACGGCGACCGGACCGTGGACTCGTTCCACAGGGAACTGGGCCAGATCATGTGGGAACACTGCGGCATGGAGCGCAGCGAGGCCGGGCTGCGCAAGGCGATCGACGAGATCCGTGCCCTGCGCGAGCAGTTCTGGCAGCGGGTGAAGGTGTCCGGCACCGGCGAGGAACTCAACCAGTCGCTGGAGAAGGCCGGCCGGGTGGCCGACTTCTTCGAGCTGGCCGAGCTGATGTGCATCGACGCCCTGCACCGCGAGGAGTCCTGCGGCGGCCACTTCCGGGCCGAGCACCAGACCCCCGACGGTGAGGCGCAGCGCGACGACGACCGGTTCGCGTACGTGGCGGCCTGGGAGTTCACCGCCGACGGCGAGCCCTCGGTGCTGCACAAGGAAGACCTGAAGTTCGAATACGTCCACCCCACGCAGCGGAGCTACAAGTGAACCTGACCCTGCGCATCTGGCGCCAGAAGGGCCCTGAGGACAAGGGTCGGATGGTGACCTACCCGGTCGACGACGTGTCCCCGGACATGTCGTTCCTGGAGATGCTCGACGTGCTCAACGAGCGGCTGATCCTCGCGGGCGACGACCCGGTGGCGTTCGACCACGACTGCCGCGAGGGCATCTGCGGCATGTGCGGCCTGATGATCAACGGCGACGCGCACGGGCCGCAGCGCGGCACCACCGCCTGCCAACTGCACATGCGGCAGTTCACCGACGGCGAGACCATCGACATCGAGCCGTGGCGGGCCAGCGCCTTCCCGGTGGTCAAGGACCTGGTCGTCAACCGGAGCGCCTTCGACCGGATCATCGCGGCTGGCGGCTACGTCACCGCGCCGACCGGCAGCGCCCCCGAAGCCCACTCCACCCCGGTGGCCAAGGCCAACGCCGACGCCGCCTTCGAGTCGGCGGCCTGCATCGGCTGCGGCGCCTGCGTGGCGGCCTGCCCGAACGGCTCCGGCATGCTCTTCACCGCCGCCAAGCTCACCCAGCTCTCGCTGCTGCCGCAGGGCCAGCCCGAGCGCTACACCCGGGTGATCGGCATGGTCGACGCGCACGACGAGGCCGGCTTCGGCGGCTGCACCAACGCCGGCGAATGCACCCCGGCCTGCCCGAAGGGCATCCCGCTGAACACCATCGGCCGGCTCAACCGCGACTACCTCGCGGCCACCGCCAAGGGAGCCAACAACACCCCCGGTTCCTGAGGCCCACCGCACCACGCCAGACCGCCGTACCCCGCGCTCTCCTGGGGGTACGGCGGTCTGGCGTTTGGGCCTTCTTTTCAGGAAGTCGGCCTGTCGCCGGGCCTCGGATACCGCGACTTCGAGGAACGCGAGTGGACCAACTCGATTCCGCCTGAGAGGGCCCCACCCGCTCCCCCACGGGCCGAAGACAGGCCAGGGCCACGCGGCCGGTTCAAGTGCCCGCGCCCGGGTAGCAGTCTTCCGAGACGGCAGTGAGAAGGGATGAGGGACATGAAGGCGCTCACCTGGCAGGGCAAGCGAGACGTACGGGTCGAGGAGGTCCCGGACCCTCGGATCGAGGAACCGACCGATGCGATCGTGAAGATCACCTCCACCGCGATCTGCGGTTCCGACCTGCACCTGTACGAGGTGCTCGGGCCGTTCCTGAAGCCCGGCGACATCCTGGGCCACGAGCCGATGGGCATCGTCGAGGAGGTCGGGTCGGAGGTGACCGGGCTCAAGCCGGGCGATCGGGTGGTGGTGCCGTTCAACATCGCCTGCGGCAGTTGCTGGATGTGTTCACGCCAGCTCTACGCGCAGTGCGAGACCACCCAGGTCACCAGCGAGGGCAAGGGCGCGTCCCTGTTCGGCTACACCTCGCTCTACGGTTCGGTGCCGGGCGGGCAGGCCGAGTACCTGCGCGTCCCGCAGGCCCACTTCGGGCCGATCAAGATCCCGCAGACCGGCGCGGACGAGCGCTACCTCTACCTGTCCGACATTCTGCCCACCGCCTGGCAGGCGGTGAAGTACGCGGACACCCCGCAGGGCGGCACCCTGGCCGTCTTCGGCCTGGGCCCGGTCGGGCAGTTCTGCGCGCGGATCGGCCGCCACCTCGGCGCGGGCCGGGTGATCGGGCTGGACCTGGTGCCCGAGCGGTTGGAGCTGGCCCGCCGGCACGGCATCGAGGTGCTCGACGTCAGCCAACTGTCCGACGTGCCGGGCGCGTTGATCGATCTGGTCGACGGTCGCGGCCCGGACGCCGTGATCGACGCGGTCGGGATGGAGGCGCACGGTTCGCCGGTCGGCAAGTTCGCCCACGCCGCTGTCGGGCTGCTGCCGGACAAGCTGGCCCAGACGGTGACCGACCGGGCCGCCATGGACCGGCTGTCAGTCCTGCACGCCGCGGTCAAGGGGGTTCGCCGCGGGGGCACCGTGTCGGTCTCCGGGGTGTACGGCGGCGAGGCGGACCCGATGCCGCTGATGGAGATGTTCGACCGCGGCATCCAGCTGCGGATGGGGCAGTGTCACGTACGCCGGTGGACCGACGAGATCATGCCGCTGCTCTCCGGCGACGACGACCCGCTGGGCGTGGAGGACCTGCGTACCCACCGGTTGCCGCTGGCCCGGGCGCCGCAGGCGTACGAGATGTTCCAGAAGAAGGAGGACGGCTGCATCAAGGTAGTGCTCGAACCATGAGTGCGAGCAGTGGGCCGGGGGTGCGGGCCCCGCAGTCACGAACGCAGCCGGTGCCGTGAGCCGGGTGGTCGTGATCGTTGGCGCGAGCAGCGGGATCGGCCGGGCGACGGCCCGGGCGTTCGCCGAGCGCGGCGACCGCCTGGTCCTCGCCGCTCGCGCCACCACGACCCTGGCCGAGGTACGCGCGGAGTGCGCCGACGTCGACGTGCTGACAGTGCCGACCGACGTGACCGAGCCGGGCGCGCTGGACGCGCTCGCACACGCCGCGATCGACCGCTTCGGCCGCGTCGACGTGTGGGTGCACACGGCGGCGGTGATGGCCTACGGTCGCTTCGACGAGCTGCCGGAACAGGTCTTCGACCAGGTGGTACGGACCGATCTGCTCGGCGCCGCCGGTTCGGTGCGGGTGGCGCTGCGGCACTTTCGGGCCACCGGAGCGGGCACGCTGATCCTCACCGGTTCGGTGCTCGGGCACATCACCGCCCCGTACATGAGCGCGTACGTGGCGAGCAAGTGGGGGTTGCAGGGGCTCGCCCGGACCGTGCAGCAGGAGTTGCGCGACAGCCCAAAGATCCGGCTGTGTCTGGTCAACCCGGGCAGCGTGGACACACCCGTGTACCAGCAGGCGGCCAACTATCTGGGCCGGATCGGGCGACCTCCGCCACCGGTCGCCGGCCCGCAGCGGGTGGCAAGGGCCATAGTGGACTGTGTGGACCGGCCCCGCCGGGAGGTGTCGGTGGGCCGACTCAACGTGGTGCTGCGGGCCGGCTTCACCGTCCTGCCGGGGGTCTACGACGTCCTCGTCGGGCCGTTGATGCGGGCCGCCGGCCTGAGTGGACGGTCGGTCGCCGCGCATGACGGCTCGGTCTTCGCTCCGCACCCGGCCGGCGAGGCGGTCCGCGGCGGCCACCTGCCCGACCTGCGGCAACTCGTGTCCGGGCCGGTGGGTGCGGTGGGCAACGCGCTGCGCCGACGGTTCGGTTGACCTGTTCGGGACTGTTCGGCACATATTCGGGGGCATCGTGCATCGATCAACTCGCCTAGGGTGGTGGGCCAGCAAGCGCTATGGCACACCACGATCGGGGAGACGATTGACAATGCGACTGAACCGCAGAACCGCGCTCGGGTTGGGCACTGTGGCCACCGCCGGCACGGTGCTGGGCGCCGCCGCCCCGGCGAGTGCCGCCGAGACCACCGAGGCGTCGCCGACCACCCCCGCACGGGCCGCCCGTCGGGTCTCCTCCATCTTCACCAAGCACAGCGCCGAGGCCGGCGGCAACTGGCAGGCGTACGTCAGCGTCGCCGACCCGGCCGGCGCGCCGGTGGTAGCGGTGGAGGCTGACGCGGACCGGCGGATCGAGGCGTACAGCGTCAACAAGATCGCCGTCGCCACGGCGGTGCTCGACAAGGTCGACCGAGGGCTGCTCACCCTGGACCAGCAGGTCGAGGTGAGCGCCGCGATCGTCGTACCGGGCGGTGACGGCATCTTCAGCCTGGACGGCGCGTACCCGAGTCTGGTGACCATCGGGCATGTGCTGGCCAACCTGCTGACCGTCTCGGACGACACGGCGGTGCGGCTGTGCGGGCTGGTCGCTCCGGCGGCCGAGATCAACTCCATCCTGGTCGCCAAGGGCTTCCCGAACACCCAGGTCCAGCCGGTGGCCAACCCGAACCGGTTCTTCCTCGGCACCAGCACCCCCCGGGAGACGCACGACCTGCTGCGCGCCCTGGTCGCCGGCACGCTGCTCTCCCCCGCCTCGACGACGTACCTGTTGGGCATCCTGCGCTCCCCGGTGGCGTTCACCGACGGCATCCGGCGCACCATGTCCTCCGACGAGCGGGCCCGGATCGCCACCAAGGCCGGCTGGTTCGCCGACGCCCGGCACGAGGCCGGCGTGATCTTCGACCGCTCCGGCGCGGCGGTGCTCACCTACGCCCTCTTCGCCGACGGGCAGGCCAACCCGGAGGACTTCGGCGCGACCCACCCGGCCGTGCAGGCCCGGGCCGCCATGGGCCCGAAGTTCCTGGCCGCCGTGGACCGGATCGCGGGCGTTGGCAGGACGTTCCGGATCACCGCCCGACGCCCCAGCAACGGCGGCTGAGACACATCGTCAGCTCGTCCCGGGTCGGTCGCCGCTTGCCGGCGACCGACCCGGCGTGGCGACCACCGAGGCACGGGTCGGTCCGGGTGACTACCGTGTAGGGCGGACACGTCGGAGGGACGGCAATGGCACGAGCGCAGAACACGGACGTCGAACGGTCGCTCGGGCGGCGGATGCGGGGCGCCGCCGGCCTGGCAGCGCTGGCCGGCCTGGCCTGGGTCGCCCGGGATGTGCCGGCGGCGTTGGGTGGCCGGCTCAGCGGTGCGCGGGCCGAGCGGGCGGCCCGCTCGCCGCAGTTCCGCGAGGGCACCTTCCACAACCGGGCCGGCACCCGAACGACGATCGCCGAGCCGGGGCGCAACCTGGTCCGCGAGCTGATCTTCGGCAAGCAGAAGCGGCGTCCGACCGTAGCCGTGCCACTGCTGCGCCCCAGCGTCGGCGCGCCGACGGCCGCCGACACCGCCGACGAGCTCAACATCGTCTGGTACGGCCACGCCTCGACCCTGATCGAGATCGAGGGCCGCCGGGTGCTGCTCGACCCGGTGTGGAGCGAGCGGTGCTCCCCCTCGGGCCTGGTCGGCCCGCGCCGGCTGCACGAGCCACCGGTCGGCATCGACGAGCTGCCGCCGCTGGACGCCATCCTGATCTCGCACGACCACTACGACCACCTCGACATGGCAACCGTGCGAGCGCTGCTCGCCGGGCAGTCAGCGCCGTTCCTGGTGCCGCTCGGCGTGGGCGCGCACCTGGACCGCTGGGGCGTCCCCGCCGAACGGATCATCGAGCTGGACTGGTCCGAGTCGCACCGGGTCGCCGGCCTGAAGATCACCGCCACCGCCGCCCAGCACTTCTCCGGACGCGGGCTGCGCCGTGACGGCACGCTCTGGAGCTCGTGGGTGGTAGCCGGGGCTCGCCGCAAGGTCTTCTACACCGGCGACTCCGGCTACTTCGCTGGGTACGCCGAGATCGGCGCCGAGCACGGGCCGTTCGACGTGACCCTGATGCAGATCGGCGCGTACGACCGGGCCTGGCCGACGATCCACATGTTCCCGGAGGAGGCGGTCGACGCCCACCTCGACCTGCGCGGCGGGCTGTTCGTGCCGGTGCACTGGGCGACGTTCAACCTGGCCCTGCACGACTGGTCCGAGCCGGTCGACCGGCTGTGGGCCGAGGCGAAGGCCCGCGACGTGCGCCTCGCCGTGCCCCGGCCGGGCGAGCGGGTGGTGGTCGACGAGCCGCCCGCCGTCGACGGCTGGTGGCAGGCCGTCGCCTGACTCAGGCCGAGCAAGCCGTGTGCCTGAGCAGGCCGCCGCCTGACTCAGGCCGAGCAGGCCGTCGCCCGACGTCGGGCCGTCGCGGCCTGACGTCGGGTCAGAGCACGAACGCGTCGGTCCAGAGCGCGCCGGACCGGCCGGAGAGCGCGTCCAGCATCGCCACCGCCTGACCGTCGGTGAGCTGCGCGACGAAGTCCACGATGGCTCGCCCCCGGGCACGCCCGATCCGGTCCGGCGTACGCGGGTGCAACTCCGCCTCGGCCAACTCGACAAGGTCGTGCAGCCGCCGGGGCAGCCGGGACTCCTCCTCCGGGTCGAGCAGCCACTCCCAGAGCGCCTCGACCAGGGTGCCCAGCAGCCGGGCCTGGCCGCGCTGGTGCAGGGCGAGGTCCGGGCGGGCCAGCACGAACCGGTGGTGGACGAACTTGAGCACCTGCACCTCGTGCCACTGGGCGCAGCCCAGCAGCACGTGCCCGGAGCGCACCGACGGCTGTTCGGTGACAGTGATCGCCTCGACGAAGCGGGTGGACCAGCGGGCGGAGAACCGCGCCACGTACTGCTCGGCCTCGATCGAGCCGTCGAACGGCATCGCGAGCAGCCCGTCCACCAACTCCTCGCGGACGTGTTCGACGGCGGCGGCGAACGCGTCGTCGTCCGCGATCCAGGCGTCCTTGCGGTGCAGTTGCCGGCGTAGCCGCTCGATCGCCGCCCCGGGTCGCCGCGCCGCGGTGACCAGCGCCGCGTCGGTGATCGCCCGCAACTGCCCGCTCTCGCGCTGCCAGGCCATCAACTCGGCGGAGACCGAACCCTGCTGGAGCACCCCGACCCGGTAGAAGTCCTCCACGTCGTGGATGGCGTACGCGATGTCGTCGGCGGTGTCCATCACGGACGCCTCCACTGTCTGCTGCCAGTCCGGGATCCGACCGGCGAACGGCGCGCGGGCCTGCCGCAGGTCGTCCAGCTCGGTGCGGTACGCGCCGAACTTCGAGGAGCCGCTCTCCGGGTCGTCCGGCGGCGGGGTGGCGCCGCGCGGCGGAGGATCCATGGTGCGGGGGTGCGGGTCGGGGTGGTCCAGGCGGGTCCACGGGTACTTCAGCATTGCCGCGCGGACCGCAGCGGTCAGGTCCAGCCCGGTGGTGGCCGCGCCGCGGATCTCGGTGCTGGTGACGATCCGGTACGACTGCGCGTTGCCCTCGAAACCGTCGGAGAGACCCAGGCGCTGGCGGGCCAGCCGGTCCAGCACCCGCTCCCCCAGGTGCCCGAACGGTGGGTGGCCGAGGTCGTGGGCGAGCGCCGCCGCCTCCACCACGTCGGGGTCGCAACCGCCGAGCTTGTCCAGCAGGTCACGCCACCGCTCGTCGGCGGTCAACCGCTCGGCGACCGCCCGGGCCACCTGGGCGACCTTGAGGCTGTGGGTGAGCCGGTTGTGCACCAGCAGCCCGGAGCCGACCGGGCTGATCACCTGGGTGACACCACCGAGGCGGGCGAAGAACGGCGAGCCGACGATCCGGTCCCGGTCGGCGCGGAACGGATTGGCCGTGAGGTCGCCGAGGGCCCGGGCGCTGCCGCCAAAGAGCCGCCGGGCGCGCGGCTCCGCAGCAGATTCCATGATCGCCACGCTAGCGCAGGCCCGACGGGACCGCCGCCGGTCACCCCCGGCCGGACACGGCGGTTCGGCCCTCCGCCCCGGCCGGGCGCGGCGACAGCGCTGGGGGCCGCCCGGCAGAATGCAGGCGGTACCCGCTCTTTGAAGGCGGATCGAGTTGAAGGCGGATCGAGATCGTGACCCAGTCTGTTCATCAGCGGATCGCCGACGAGCTCGGCGTGGCCGAGCGTCAGGTGCGGGCGGCCGTGGAGCTGCTCGACGGCGGCGCCACAGTGCCGTTCATCGCCCGCTACCGCAAGGAGGCCACCGGCCTGCTCGACGACACCCAGCTGCGCACCCTGGAGGAGCGGCTGCGTTACCTGCGCGAGCTGGACGAGCGCCGGGCCGCGGTACTGGAGTCGATCCGCGGCCAGGGCAAGTTGGACGAGGCCCTGGAAGCGCAGATCATGGCCGCCGACTCGAAGTCCCGGCTGGAGGACATCTACCTCCCGTACAAGCCGAAGCGACGGACCCGGGCGCAGATCGCCCGCGAGGCCGGGTTGGCCCCGTTGGCCGAGACGCTGCTGGCCGACCCCGGTCAGGACCCGCGGACCACCGCCGCCGGGTTCGTCGATGAGGAGAAGGGCATCGCCGACGCCGCCGCCGCGCTGGAGGGCGCGCGGGCCATCCTCATCGAGACCTTCGCCGAGGACGCCGACCTGATCGGCACGCTGCGCGAGCAGATGTGGTCGCGGGGCCGGCTGGTTTCCCGGGTACGCGAGGGTCAGGAGACGGCCGGCGCGAAGTTCGCCGACTACTTCGACTTCTCCGAGCCGTACCCGAAGCTGCCCTCACACCGGATCCTGGCGATGTTCCGGGGCGAGAAGGAGGGCGTGCTCGACCTGACCATGGAGTCGGAGGAGGCTGGTGAGGCGGACGCCGCACCGACCGGCCCGACCCGGTACGAGGCGGCCATCGCCGGCCGGTTCGGGGTGTCCGACGCGGGCCGCCCGGCCGACCGGTGGCTGACCGACACGGTCCGCTGGGCGTGGCGTACCCGGATCCTCATCCACCTCGGCGCGGACCTGCGGATGCGGTTGTGGCAGGCGGCCGAGGAGGAGGCCGTCCGGGTCTTCGCCACCAACCTGCGGGACCTGCTGCTCGCCGCGCCGGCCGGCACCCGGCCCACAATGGGTCTGGACCCGGGCCTGCGGACCGGCGTGAAGGTGGCGGTGGTGGACGCCACCGGCAAGGTGGTCGCCACCGACACGATCTATCCGCACGAGCCGCGCCGGCAGTGGGACGCCTCGGTGGAGACCCTCGCCCGGCTGGCCGGGGCGCACGGGGTGGAGCTGATCGCGATCGGCAACGGCACCGCCTCCCGCGAGACCGACAAGCTCGCCGGTGATCTGATCGCCCGGCACCCGCAGCTCAACCTGACCAAGGTGATGGTCTCCGAGGCCGGCGCGTCGGTCTACTCCGCCTCCGCGTACGCCTCACAGGAGCTGCCCGGGATGGACGTGTCGCTGCGCGGCGCGGTCTCCATCGCCCGCCGCCTCCAGGACCCCCTCGCGGAGCTGGTCAAGATCGACCCGCGCTCGATCGGCGTCGGCCAGTACCAGCACGACCTGTCCGAGGTGAAGCTGTCCCGGTCGCTGGACGCGGTGGTGGAGGACTGCGTGAACGCGGTCGGCGTGGACGTCAACACCGCCTCCGCGCCGCTGCTGACCCGGGTCTCCGGGATCGGCGCCGGCCTGGCCGAGAACATCGTGCTGCACCGGGACGCCAACGGGCCGTTCCGGACGCGTACCGAACTGAAGAAGGTGGCCCGGCTCGGACCGAAGGCGTTCGAGCAGTGCGCCGGCTTCCTGCGCATCCCCGGCGGCGACGACCCGTTGGACTCCTCCAGCGTGCACCCCGAGGCGTACCCGGTGGTGCGCCGCATCCTCTCCACCACCGGGCAGGACCTGCGCTCGGTGATCGGCAAGAGCGGCATCCTGCGCGGGCTGCGGGCCACCGACTTCGTCGACGACCGGTTCGGCCTCCCCACCGTCACCGACATCCTCGCCGAGTTGGAGAAGCCGGGCCGCGACCCCCGCCCGGAGTTCCGCACCGCCACCTTCGTCGAAGGGGTGGAGAAGATCAGCGACCTGAACCCGGGCATGGTGCTGGAGGGCGTGGTCACCAACGTGGCCGCGTTCGGCGCGTTCGTCGACGTCGGGGTGCACCAGGACGGTCTCGTGCACGTGTCGGCGCTGTCCCGGACCTTCGTGAAGGACCCCCGCGACGTGGTGAAGTCCGGTGACGTGGTCAAGGTCCGGGTGCTCGACGTGGACGTACCCCGTAAGCGCATCTCGCTGACCCTGCGCCTCGACGACGAGCCCGCCGCCGGTGGTGGTGGTGGTCGGACGAGCCAGGAGGGGCGTGGTGGCCCGGCGCAGCGTGCGCCGCAGGGCGGTCGCGGCGGGCAGGGCACGTCCGGTGGCCCGCAGGGTGGTCGCGGCGGCGGGCAGCAGGGTGGTCGCGGAGGCACGCAGCAGGGTGGTCGCGGAGGCACGCAGCAGGGCGGTCGTGGCGGCGGCCAGGGCGGTCGTGGCGGGCAGCAGCGGCAGGGCGCGCCGGCGCCGGCCAATGACGCGATGGCGGAAGCCCTGCGCCGCGCCGGACTGGCCTGACCCCGTCAGCGAGGCGCCCGCCACCGGAACGCCCAGCCACAGCAGATCTTGGACAGTTTCCGTTCCATCTGAACGGAAACTGTCCAAGATCTGGAGTCATCGAGGCGAACCCCGGCCGGGACGGCCGCACGGGCCACAGCCCGCAGACGGCCTGGGACGGCGGCACGGGCCGCGACCGGCGCGGCGGCGGCGGGCGGCGGGGCGGCGGCGGGCGGCGGGCGGCGGGCGGCGGGCGGCGGGCGGCGGGCGGCGGGCGGCGGGCGGCGGGAAATTTGATCGCGTGGTCGCGAGGGTCGGGGTGATGATCTCGCGGTGAAGATGCACGCCGATCAGGTGGACGTGAGCGTGGACGTGGTTTCCGCGCTGGTGGCCGAACAGTTTCCGCAGTGGCGGGGCCGGCCGGTCCGGCCGCTCCCGTCGACCGGCACCGTGAACGCACTGTTCCGGCTCGGCCCGGACATCGTGCTGCGGTTTCCGCTGCTCCCCTCGACCGGCCCCGAGCTGCGCGCCGAGCTGCGGCGCGAGCAGGAACACGCCGTGCTGCTCGGCGCGCACCTGCCGGTCGCGGTGCCCGAACCCCTCGGCCTCGGCGAGCCGGGCGACGGGTATCCGGGGCCGTGGACGGCGTACCAGTTCATTGCTGGCGAGACGGCCCAGCTCGACCGGATCGGCGACCTCGACGTCTTCGCCGGTGACCTGGCCGAGGTGGTGACGGCCCTGCGCGGCATCGACACCGGCGGGCGGGTCTGGTCCGGGACCGGGCGCGGCGGGCGGCTGGCCGCCGCGGACACCGACGTACGGGCGGCACTCGCGGTCAGCGGCGCGCTCACCGACACCGCCGCGCTCACCGGGGTGTGGGAGCGGTGCCGGGACGCGCCCCGGGACGACCCGGCCGACCTGTGGATCCACGGTGACCTGATGCCGGGCAACCTGCTGGTCCGCGACGGCCGGCTGGCCGCCGTCATCGATCTGGGCTCGGTGGCCGTGGGGGACCCGGCGGTGGACCTGATGCCGGCGTGGAACCTGTTCGACGCGGCTTCCCGGGAGACGTACCGGCGGGCGTTGGGCGTGGACGACGCGACCTGGGAGCGGGGTCGCGGCTGGGCCCTGGAGCAGGCGATCAACGCGCTGCCGTACTACGTGGAGACCAACCCGGTGATGGCCGGCATCGCCCGGCACACCCTGCGGGCCGTGCTCGACTGAGTCGGCTCGCGTACCGTCGGCGTCGTGAGTGAGCCGGACGGCCGGACGTGGCGGGATCAGCAGCGGCACGCGGTGCGGGCGCACGCCGACGCGGACGCTCGGCGGCGCGCCGCCGAGCACGCGGAGGCGGCGGAGCTGGTGGCCTGGTTCGTGGCCGAGGCGACCCGGCGAGGGCTGCCCACCACCCGGCTGGTCGCCCGGGGTTACGACGGGCGTGGGCGCTACCGGACCGGGCTGACCGGCTGGTACGTCGACCGGGCCGAAACCCGGGCGGTGGACGTGGACGGCCGGTTCCACCTGCTGACCGTGCCCGGCGGTTTGCGGGCTCGGCTGTTCGGCGTCGACCCGCAGCCCAGCCCGGCGCCGTTGGTCGTCGGAGCGGGTGGCCGCGACGGTGAGTCGATTCCGCTGCGGACGCTGCTCAACCGGCTGCTGGGCGACGGGTCCGGCGGGCCAGACTCCACCACCAGGCCTGCTGCACCACGAGGGTGAGCAGGCCGGCGAGGACGATCGCGGACAGGTTGATCACCAGTTGGAGGGCCGAGCCGCCCGCTTCGTCCCACACTCCGTAGGCGGCCGCTACCGCCACGTTCGCCGCCGCCGGAACCGTGGTGACCGAGATCAGCACGCCGACCAGGCTGCCGGACTTCTTCGACGTCAGCGAAAGCATGCCGGCGACGCCGGCGAGTAACCCGACCACCCAGGACAGCGCGTCCGGCCGCCAGATGAAGTCGGTGAGCGGACGTTCGGCGAGCAGCATCTCCCGACTGACCAGACCGACGGCGGTCAGCGCCCAGGTGCTCAGCACGGTCGCCACCATGGCCGCCAGGAAGCCGACCGCGAGTGCCTGCACCGAGCGGCCGACCACCCCGAGTTGGCGGCGCAACAGCGCCACGCACAGCGCGGCGAGAGGGCCGAACTCCGGGCCGACCACCATGGCCCCGACGATGAGGATCGGCTGGTCCAGCAGCACACCGATGCCGGCGATCATGGTGGCCACCACGATCAGCACGAGGTAGGTGCCGGACAGTTCGGTCTGCTCGCCGGTCTTCGCGGCGATCTCGTCCCAGACCACCGCGTCCGCGCCGCTGCCCGGCGCCCTGTCCGCCGCCCGGTCGGCCGCCGCGGAGACGGTCAACTCGACGTCTTCGGCCGCGATGCCGCCGGTGGTGTCGACGCCGATCTGCTGCAACTGCCGCAGTACGCGGTCGGCGCTCTCCCTCACCACGTCACAGAGGATCAGGTCGCCCGGTGGCTGCCGGGCGGCACCGGGCAGCACGGCCAGGTGAGTTACCCCAGCCTCCTCGGCGAGCAGGTCGACGACCTCCGCCGACCGGTCCACCGGGGCGATAACCCTCAGGTGCAGCACGTCATCTCCCTCGCCCGACCGGCTAGTTCTTCCCTCGCCCGACCGGCCGCCGCGACTCTACCGCTCGGTCCATTGGCGGCAGGAGCTGCACAAGGTCACGGATCTGGCCGTGTCCGACTACGGGGTTTCGGGGTTGATCGGGGGAATGCGGACCGACCGTCGCTAATCAGCACCGACGTACGGTCTGTCCTGGTATGACGAATACATACCTTTTTTGGATCGCGTGGGAGGTCACAACGTGCCGGTGCCTGGTGGTCTCGTCGACGACGACCTGTCGCTGCCCCGGACCAGCCCGGAGCGGGGAAAACGAATCATCGACATCGTCGTGGCGGCGGTCCTTCTCATCCTGGCGTCACCGGCGTTGATCGTGGTGACGGTGCTGGTAGCGGTGGGCCTCGGTCGCCCGGTGCTGTTCCGCCAGTGCCGCGCCGGCCTGCACGGCCAGCCCTTCGAGATGGTCAAGTTCCGCACCATGCGGCCACCCAACCTGAGCCTCGGCCTGCTCGGCGACGGGGACCGACTCACTCCGCTCGGACGCTGGCTGCGCGCCAGCAGCCTTGACGAACTGCCCACGCTCTGGAACGTGCTGCGTGGCGACATGAGCCTGGTCGGTCCACGGCCACTGCTGCCCGAATACCTCGGTCGCTACTCACCCCACCAGGCCCGACGGCACGAGGTGCGGCCCGGCATCACCGGGCTGGCCCAGGTGCGGGGACGCAACAGCCTCAGCTGGGAAGAGAAGCTGGACTTCGACGTGCGGTACGTGGACAGCCACAACATGAGAACCGATCTGTCGATTCTCGCCGCGACCGTGCGGACCGTGCTGCGTCGCGAGGGGATCTCCGCGGCAGGGTTCGTCACGGCTCCCGAGTTCACGGGTACGCCGCACTGGTCGCCGCCCCCACGCAGCAATTCGAACACCGCGACCACAGGCTCGGGTGGTGCCCGATGAGTGACACGGTGTACCTGTCCCCGCCGGACATCGGGCCGCTGGAGGAGTCGTACCTGGTCGCAGCCCTCCGCTCGGGGTGGGTTGCCCCCGTCGGCCCCGATCTCCAGGCGTTCGAACACGATGTCGCCGAGCGGGTGGGCACCGGAGGGGCCGTCGCCGTCAACTCCGGGACGGCCGCCCTGCACCTGGCGCTGCTCGGCGTCGGCGTCGGGCCCGGCGACGTGGTCATAGTGCCTACCCTGACCTTCATCGCCACCGCCAACGCGGTCCGCTACATCGGAGCCCGTCCGGTCTTCGTCGACTGTGATCCCCGCACCGGCAACGTGGACGTGGGCCTTGTCGACGACCTGGTGCGACGGCTGCGTTCCCGCGGTGAGCGGGTCGGCGCTGTCGTGCCTGTCGACATGTTCGGCAGCTGCGCCGACTACACCCGACTCGTCCCGCTCTGCGCCGAGGCCGGTATCCCGGTGGTCGAGGACGCCGCCGAGGCGCTCGGCTCGCACCATCGAGGCCGCTCGGCCGGGTCCTTCGGGCAGGTCGCGGCGCTCTCCTTCAACGGCAACAAGATCATGACCACCTCCGGCGGTGGGATGCTCGTCTCCGACGACGCGGCACTGCTCGCCAAGTCCCGCCACCTCGCCACACAGGCGCGGGAACCGACGCCGCACTACGAGCACCGCGAGACCGGCTACAACTACCGACTGAGCAACCTCCTGGCCGCGCTCGGCCGGGCGCAGTTGGTCCGGCTGGACGGGATGATCGCCCGCCGACGCCAGTTGCGTGACCAGTACGCCAAGGTGTTCGCACCGGTGCCCGGCGTCGAGCTGGTCGGCGTCGACGACGTCGACTCGAACTGCTGGCTCACCGTCATCACGGTGGACGAGGAGCACTGTGGCTGGCGGGCCGCCGACCTGGCAGCCCACCTCGCCACCGGCAGCATCGAGACGCGGCCCGTCTGGAATCCGATGCACCGCCAACCCGTCTTCGCCGGCGCCGAAAGTCTGCTCACCGGGGCCTCGGACCGACTCTTCACCAACGGGCTCGCCCTGCCCAGCGGCAGCGCCCTGACCGAGCGACAGGTCGGGCGGGTCTTCGAGGCGATCGACGAGTTCCTGACCAGCCACAGCGGGGTACGGGCGGCATGACGATTCCACTGGTGATCGTCGGCTGCGGTGGGCACGGCCGCGAAGCGCTGGGCATCGCCCGAGCGATGAACGCCGCCGCAGGCCGACCCCAATGGCACCTGGTCGGCTTCGTCGACGACCGCCCCAGCGAGGAAAACCTCAAACGGGTGCAGAAACTGGACGTGCCGTACCTCGGCGGGCTGCCGTGGCTGCGCGACGCCCCTGCCGACACCCATCACGTCATCGGCATCGGGGACCCTCGGATCCGACGGGCCGTGGCCCAGCGCGTCGACGCCTACGCGACTCCGGCGACCAGCCTCATCCACCCGGCCGCGACGATCGGGCCGGACACGGAACACGGCCCCGGGTTCGTAGCGTTCGCCGGGGCACGGGTCACCACGAACGTGACAATCGGCCGGCACGTGCACCTCAACCAGAACGTGACGGTCGGCCACGACACCGCTCTCGCCGACTTCGTCTCGGTGAACCCACTCGCTGCCGTCTCGGGCGACTGCCAGCTCGGCGAGGCAGTGCTGATCGGCACCACCGCGGCAGTGCTCCAGGGGCTGCGCGTCGGTAGCGACGCCACAGTCGGCGCGGGCGCCTGCGTGACCAGAGACGTTCCCGCCGATGCCGTGGTCAAGGGCGTACCGGCGCGCTGACCAGCACTGACCGAGACCAGACGGGATCGACACCGACGCCGCGCGCCCATGTGGTCCGGCACGAGGAGCAGGACGTGAGCACAAACCGCCGCAGTGCCGGCAACCGGCTACTGCGCGTTCTCCAGGTGACAAGCACGGCCGTCGGCGGTGACTGGTTCTACGACCAGGTGACCGGGTTGGCGCGGCTGGGGCACGACGTCTGCGCTGTCGTACCGGGCGAGGGTCCGCTCACCGACCGCCTCCGGACGGCCGGGGTCCGCACCGAGATCGTGTCGATGTCGGGTTGGCGCCCGCGGCAGCTCCCCCGGGTCGCAGCGGCGCAACTGCGTCTCGTCCGCCTGGTCCGGCGCTTCGACCCCGACGTGGTGCACGGCCATCTGGTGAAGGCCAACATCGTCTGCCGGTTGGCCAGTCTGGCCGCCCGCCGACCGCTGCTTGTCAACCAGATCGCCGGCGTCGTCCACCTGCGCAGCCCACTGTTCAACAGAATCGACAGCGCGACAGTGCGCCGGGTGGACGTCCTGATCGGGTCGTGCCACGCGTTCGCCGAACAGTACCGGCGCTTGGGCGCGCGGGCGGTGACTGTCAGTCACTACGGGTGTGACGTGCACCGGCTCGACCCGACCGCGAGCGGGGAACCCTTCCGGGCGGAGTTCGGGCTGGCCGCCGGCACCCCCACCGTCGGAATGCTCGCCCACATGTACCGCAGCCGACTCCAGGCGTTCCAGGACATCGGTTTCAAGGGCCACGAGGTCTTCCTCGACGCGGCCCCGCGCCTGCTGGCCCGGGTGCCGGCGGCCCACCTCTTCGTCGTCGGCGACGAGTTCACCGGTGACGTGGGCTACCGACGTGAGCTGGAGGAACGCGCCGTCCGACTGGGCGTGGCCGAGCGCGTGCACTTCACCGGTCGCCGGAGCGACGTGCAGGGCGTTCTGGCCGGTCTCGACGTGGCGGTCACACCGTCGCTCGAGGAGTCCGCGTCGTACGCCACCATCGAGGCGCTGCTGATGGAGCGCGGCGTGGTGGCCAGCGACGTCGGCGGGTTGCCGGACACCGTGCAACATGGCGAGAGCGGCCTGTTGGTGCCTCCGGCGGACCCGGACGCGCTGGCCGACGCCGTCGCCGACCTGTTGGAGGACCCTCAGCGGCGGGCTGCCATGGCTCGGCTCGGGCGCAGCCGCTGCCTGGACCTGTTCGACATTCAGCGGACGGTCGCCGACGTCGAGGCGATCTACCGGGCGGCGCTCGACGGTCGTCCACTGCCGCGGGCCGGACGCCTGTCCGAGGTGGCCCGATGACGGCCGCGACGCCGCCCCTCGGTCCGAGCGCCAATCCCGGTACGGATGCCGGGCCGGCGGTGACAAGCGGTCGGGACGTCGCCGAAAGCGGCCGACCCACCACCGGTCCGGGCGCTTCGGCGCGGGTCTCGGAGCAGAGTGTGTCGGCCGCTGCCGCCGGGTCCGTCGGAACCAGGGTCGTGCTCCTGGCCATCAGCCTGGCGACCGGGGTGTTGGCAGCCCGGGTCCTCGGCCCGCACGACCGCGGCGTGGTGGCGGTCGTGCTCGCCTGTGCGGCGATCTTCGGAGCGCTCCTCACAGTGGGAATGGAGACGGCCAACCTCCGCTACGCGGGCGCTTCGGTCGCCGCCCACCGGCGAACCGTGTGGTGGAGTCTGCGCCACGTCGCAACGGTGGGAGTCGGCGTGGCAGCCGCCTGGGGGGCGCTGGCGCTGGTGGTCGGGCCAGCCGTTCGGATCGGGCTCGACCCGGTCACCTTCGCCCTCGCGCTCAGCCTCGGCCCCGTGGTGCTGCTCTCCTCCCTGCTCGGCACTGCCGAGATCGGCCGCAGTCGCGCCTCGGTCTACAACTGGACAGTCATCGGAGGGCTGCTCGTCTACGGCCTGCTGCTCGTCGCCCTGGCGGTGACCGACCGCGCGGACACCGACACCGTCATCGGCGCGTACCTCGTGGGCCAGGTGTGCGCCGCGGCGGTGCTGCTCGTCCGCGCTCTGCCGTTGAGCCGCCACCCCGGCACACCCCAGGACGCTGCCGCGTACCGGGCGTTCGCCCGCCGGGTGTACGCACCCAACCTGGCCCAGTTCGCGATGGTGCGCAGCCAGGTCCCCGCCATCCATCTGGTGGCCGGTGCGGGCGCCGTCGGCGTCTACTCGGTGGCGGTGCCGTTCGCCGAGATGCTCCTGGTGCTCCCTGTGGCGCTCAGCCTCATCCTGGTGCCGGCAGTCGCGCACGGCGGCGCCGACTGGCACACGGTCCGTCGGATGTCGGTGCAGACACTGCTCATCACCGCCGTCGGGGCGGGGCTGCTGGCCGCGGTCGCGCCGCTGGCCTTCCCGCTGCTGTTCGGCAGGCAGTTCGCCGAGGCCGTACCGGTGCTCTGGGCGATGCTGCCCGGCCTCATCGTGCTCGCGGTCGCCCGCACCGCGCAGAGCTACCTGACGGCCGTCGACCGTCCGGGCCCGCCAACCCTGGCGGCCGTGAGCGCCGCCATCGGCGGGCTGCTCGCCATGGTCGTCCTGATCCCACGCTTCGGCACGCTCGGCGCGGGCTTCGCCGTGTCGGCCGGATATGTCCTCTACGGCCTGGTCGTCGGCTGGGCCTTCCTCGATCACCGGCCCGTGCAGGGCCGGAGAAACGGTCCGACCAGAATGACGACTGAACGCGGCGGCCGGCACGCGAGGCCAACGACACGGGACCGCGATTCCCTGCTGCCGGCGTGGGGACGAGCGGCCGGCGTGCTCGTCGCCGGGGTGGCCGCCGGTGTGGTGGCGGTGCAGGACACGTCGCTCCTGCTCCGGCTGGCCGCTCTCGCAGTGGTGGTGCTCGTCATCACAGTGCCCGGCTTCGGCCTCTACTGCATCGCGCTGGCGGTGCCCGCATCGCAGTTGCCCATCGCCCCGGCGGCGAGCAGCACCACGCCGTTGCTGGCGCTGATCCTCTGCACTCTGGTCGGCACGTTGCTCCGCGGCCGCACCACCCGCCGCAGCACCCCCGCCGTCCTCATCGTGGCCGGCCTGACCTGCGTCCTCGCTCTCGGTGTGACGGTCGGCGGCCAACCCAACCAGGCGTTCCGGTCGGTGGCCGCGATCGCGATACCCCTGGCCTGCATACCGCTGATCGACACCGCCCGAGCCCGCTCACGGTCCGTCCTCCTCGTGTTCGCGGTCGCGGCGACCGGCGTCGGCCTGTTCCACGCCGCGCTCGCCCTGATCGGAACACCGGTGCTTGCCGAGGAGAACCCGGCCCTCGCCGAATCCCTCAGCAGCCTGAACCACAACGCGTGGGGGCCGATGTTGCTGCTGGCGCTCGCCGTGCTGCTGGCCAGGCTGCGACCGGGCGTGTCGGGCACAGCCCGCGTGTTGACAGTCGCGGGGATCGCCGCCGTGGTCGTCAGCGTAGTGCTGTCGTACAGCCGCTCGACGTACATCGGCGGAGCGCTGCTCCTGCTCTGCTTCGTGATCCAGCGACGGCGCACGGTGGCCCTGGCCCTCACCGGCATCGTCGTCGTCCTCACCGTCGGCCTGACCGGGGTGCAACTGGTGCCGGATCAGGTGGCCGAGCGGATCGCGTACACCACAGTGGACGGACGACTGGACAGCTCCAGCAGCGTACGCCTGGACCTGTGGCTCAGTGCCCTGCGGATGGCCGCCGACCATCCTCTCGCCGGCGTGGGTTTCCAGAACTTCCGGACCCACCTGCCGGAGTACTTCCAGCCCGAGGTCACAGTGGCCGCCGTCGACGTCCAGCTCGACAGCCTCAACCACGCGCACAACACCTACCTCACGGTGCTGGCCCAGACCGGGCTGGTCGGCGTCCTCCTGGTGGGCGGGCTCCTGTTCATCGTGATCCGCCAGACCCGTCGACGCCTGCGCGACGGCGACCAGAGCGCCGAGGCGGCAGTGCTCGGCATGGCCGCGGTCGGTGGGTGCAGCCTCTTCGGAGAGCCGCTGCTCACCCTCCCGGTACTCATCCCGTTCGTGCTCCTCCTTGCCGTCGCCACTGCCCGTTCGCAGGCCGAGCCGAAACGCGTGACCGACAGGCGTCCCGCCGGGGCGAAGCACTCGGTGCGGACCAGACCGGCCTGGACGCCCGGCCAGAGCGGCTACGGCGCACGCCGCGGACGGTCCACCGCCGACAAGGTCCTGACGTGATCATGAAGGAGACGAAGGTGACAGCGACGCGTCCCGACACACCGAGGGTCGAGAGCCACGACCAGCCGCGTCGGCAGCGGGCCGTCCCGGGCTCGGCCCCCACGCCCGTACTTCCGTCAGTGATGTTGCTCTGCGGCGCGAGTTCGCTGCACGCCCGCAAGTGGGCTGTCGCACTGGCGGAACGTGGTCATCCGGTCATCGCCGTCAGTTGGATCGACGCGGAGCCGATCGACGGCGTCGAACTGCGCGTGGCGCCCGGGACCGGCCGGACCCGCAACGGGCGGTGGGGGGCGGTGTGGCAGCTCGCCGCCGCCGGCTGGTGGCTGCGCCGGCAGACTCGCGAGGCTCGCCCCGACGTGCTGCACGTGCACTCGGTAGGGATGGCGGGTCTGCTCTCGCTGCTGGCCCCGCGTCGACCCGCCCGGGTGGTCACGCCCTGGGGGGTCGACCTGCAGTCAGCGCGCCGGTCCAGGGTCCGCAGATGGGTCGCCCGGGCCGCCCTGCGCCGCTCCGACCTCGTCCTCCCCACCGCGGAGTCGGTCCGTACGGAGATCATCGAGCGCTACCGGATACCGGCGGAGAGCACCCGCACCGTGTCGTGGGGCGTGGACGACAAGCTGTTCGCGCTCCGGGACACCGTGACGCCAGCGTCGGTGCGGGCCGAATTCGGCATCCCGGCCGACGCGACAGTGCTGTTCGCCGCCCGGACGGCCGGTCCCGTCTACCGCACGCCCGAGGTCCTGCGGGCGTTCGCCCGGGTGGCCGCCGCTCGTCCCGACCTTCACCTCGTCGTCCTGGCCGGGCACCGTCCGGCCGAGGCAGCGGCAGCTCAGGCGCAGCGGCGGTGCGTCGCGGAAGCCCACGAACTCGCCGCGAGCCTACCCGGACGGGTCACGGTAGTGGACCGGTCATTGACACCTGAGGACACCTTCCGGCTGATGCGGGCAAGTGAGGTGAGCATCTCGGTTCCTCGCTTCGACCAGCGCAGCTGCACCGTGCTGGAGGCGGCGCTCGCCGGTTGCCGGCTTCTGCTCGCGGATCTGCCGCCGTATCGCGAGATGGTCGAGGACGGCATGGCGGCCGACATCCTCAGCGGGCCGTTGGAGACCGCGCTGGCGGAACAGCTCATGGCCGCCCGCCCGCTGGAGCCGACTCTGCAAGAGCGCAACCGGCGCTTCATCGAGACGTCGGAGTCCTGGTCACGCCAGGTCTCCGTGGTGCAGGAGTGCTACCGGCGGCTGAGCGCCGACCGAGCTGAACGACGTCGGGACGGGGCTGCCCGGTGAGGATCGTCTACCTGCACCAGTACTTCCGCACACCGGCCATGTCCGGGGGCACCCGGTCCTACGAGTTCGCCAGGCGTCTGGTCCGCAACGGCCACGACGTGCACGTGGTGACCAGCGACACCGAGTCCTCGTCGGACGCCAGGCAGACCTGGCGGACCACTGTCGAGGCGGGCGTGGTGGTGCACTGGGCGGCCGTCCCCTATCGCAACGCGATGTCCATCCGGGAACGCATCTCGGCTTTCGGGAAGTTCGCCCGGTTGGCGGCTCCGCGCGCGGCGTCGCTGGAGCAGGACGTCGTCTTCGCCACCAGCACGCCGCTGACCATCGCGTTGCCCGCTGTCTACTCCGCCCGCCGCCGCCGGACGCCGATGGTGCTGGAGGTACGCGATCTCTGGCCGGAGGTGCCGATCGCGCTGGGCGCGTTGCGGTCGCCGCTGACGCGGCGTGCGGCAACCGGCCTGGAGGGATGGGCCTACCGCAATGCCGCTCACATCCTGGCGCTGTCGCCGGGGATGGCGGCGGGCGTTCGGGCGCGGCACCCCGGGGCTGCGGTGACAGTCATTCCCAACGGCTGCGACCGTCAGTTGTTCGCCGACGCGGACGCTGCCGGCCGGGCGCTACGGGATCGCACGCCGTGGTTGGGCGACCGTCCGCTGATCCTGTACGCGGGGACGCTCGGGTTCGTCAACGACGTGGGTTATCTGGTGCGGATGGCCGCGACGCTGCGTCGTGACCACCCCGACGTGCGGATCGCTCTCGTCGGGCAGGGCGCGGAGGCGGCACAGGTGCGCGCACAGGCAGCCGCGTCCGACGTCCTGGACCGAAACCTGTTCATGGTCGACCAGGTGCCGAAGGCCGAGGTGGTGGCGTTCTTCGGTGCTTGCGATCTCGCCGTGTCGACGGTGCGCGACGAGCCCGCGTTGCACGCCAACTCGGCCAACAAGGTCTTCGACGGGTGGGCGGCCGGTCGGCCGGTAGCGGTCAACCACGAGGGGTGGATCGCCGACATCCTGCGCCGCAGCGGGGCCGGAATCGTGCTGCCCGCGGGAGATCCCGCCGCCGCGGCGACGCTCGCTGGCGCGTTCGTCACCGATCCGGCCAGGACCGCCGCGGCGCGGACCGCGGCGCGGGTGGTCGCGGCCAACGAGTTCGACCGCGACCTGCTCTTCGAACGGTTCGAGGACGTGCTGCGGGGGGCGGTGGTGCCACGACAGCCGGCCAGGTCAATAGCGGGACAAACTTCGTGAATGACCAAAAACCAGTCATAAAGTGATTAGTTTTGGTAGGACGTTAATAAGACCATCTTGGTGGTTTTCCCCGGGATGGGCCGCTATCGCAGCAGGAGTTTCCACATGCCACTTTTGGGGACAAGCCCCAGCGAGTCCACACGCCTCGGTCGGTCGCATCGCCACGTCCGACTGGCCGGCGGCCTCCTCGCAGCGGACGCCCTCGCCTGGATCGCGGGTTTCGCCGTCGCCGCGTGGGTGCGCTTCGAGTTCTCGCTCACCGGCCCCGCCCTGGCCCGCGCGATCGGCATGGGCGTGGTCGCCGCGGCCGCGCACGTCGCAGTGTCCGCCGTTCGCCGCAACCTGTCCGGCCGGCACCCCCTGGGCAGCGTCGAGGAGATGCAGGGGCTCGCCAACACGGCCCTGACCACCGGCGTGCTCCTGCTGATCGCTCTCGTGCCCATGACGTCCCGACCGGTGCCCGCGAGCACGCCACTCGTCGGCGCGGCGATCGCGCTGACCGTCATGCTCGGCACCCGTCTGGCGTACCGCAGCCGCAGCGACCGGACGTTGCGCCCGGACGCCGGCCGAGCGGAACCGGTCCTGCTCTTCGGCGCGGGCTCGGCCGGTCAGGGGCTCCTGCGAGCCATGCTGAGTGATCCGGCAGGGCAGTTCCTGCCGGTCGGGATGCTCGATGACGACCCGCAGAAACGCCACCTGTCGCTGGCGGGCGTGCGCGTGCTCGGCTCTCGCTCTGACATCGACACTGTCGTGCGGCGTACCGGCGCGAAAATGGTGATCTTCTCCGCCGCCAACGCCGACTCCGAACTGATCAACGAGGTCCGCGAGAGCACACTGAAGACCGGAGCGACGTTCAAGATCCTTCCTTCGGTACGGGAACTGGTCGACCATCGGATCACGGTGAGCGACGTTCGCGACCCGGACATGGCGGACCTGCTCGGACGACGACAGGTGATCGGCGACCTCCGGGATGCGGAGTCCCAGCTGCGCGGACGCCGGATCCTGGTGACCGGCGCCGGTGGGTCGATCGGCTCCGAGCTGTGCCGCCAGATCATGCGGGCCGATCCGGGCGAGCTGATGATGCTCGACCGCGACGAGTCGGCCCTGCACGCCTTGCAACTGTCGATGTCGGGTCGCGCGATGTTGGACAGCCCCGAGCTGATTCTCGCCGATCTGCGCGACGAGGAACGGATCCGGCGGGTGATGGCGGAACGCCGGCCCGACATCGTGTTCCACGCGGCGGCCCTGAAACACCTGACACTGCTGCAACGCCACCCGGGCGAGGCGGTGAAGACGAACGTGTTCGGCACGCAGACGGTGCTCAACGCGTGCCGCGACGTGGCGAGGTTCGTCAACATCTCGACCGACAAGGCAGCTGACCCGGTCAGTGTTCTCGGCTACTCCAAGCGGATCACGGAGCGGTTGACAGCGAACGCCGCCGCGACGCACGGCGGCACGTTCCTCAGCGTCCGCTTCGGCAACGTCCTGTCCAGCCGAGGGTCGGTGGTCACGGCGTTCCGGGCCCAGATCGAGGCGGGACTGCCGATCACCGTCACTCACCCCGACGTGACGCGCTACCTGATGACAGTGCAGGAGGCGGTGCACCTGGTGCTGCAGGCCGCCGGCATCGGCCGCGACGGCGAGGCGCTCGTCCTCGACATGGGTGAGCCGGTACGGATCGACGACATCGCTCGCCAGTTGGCGAGCCAGGCGCCCGGGCCGGTCCAGATCGTCTACACCGGGCTCCGGCCGGGCGAGAAACTCCACGAGGCTCTGATCGGCGCTGGCGAGCGGGACCTCCGCCCGCTGCACCCGCTCATCTCGCACGTGGCGGTGCCCCCACTCGACCCCATCGAGATCACCACACTGGACCCGTTCGAAGACCCAGAGAAGATCATCGACCGCCTGGCGTGGCTGTGCGGCCAGTCGACCGGCATCGTCGCGCAGCAGGCCGTCAAGTCGACAGCTCCGGCACCCAGCGCGAGCTGAGTCGACGCCGACCCCGCAGGTGGCGTCCGGGGATGGATCCTCGACGCGCCTGCGGGGCACGGCCTGCCGAGCCGACTCGATCACCGCGAGGTGGTCCGACGAGCGACCGCCCGCGACGCGGGTCCGCCTCGCGTTGAGCGTCACACCCGGCACCAAAGTCGACACGGTCAGCAACGAAGCTCCCATCGACTGATTGACATCGATAGCGGCACACCGAAGGCTCGCGCCTACAGGTCCTTCACCCAAGGAGGCGCGATGAGACCGAGACGACTGGCGATCGCCGGCGTGGTCACCCTGCTCGGCGCACTGGCACTGACCCCACCGGCCAGCGCGCGGCCGCCGTCCGACCCGGGCGTCCGCGACGGCCTGGAGGTGTACGTCGGCACTGTCGACGCGAAACAGCGGGAGCAACTGCGCGCGGCGGGGGTCGACCTCGGACACGACGCGAAGGCGGACGCGTCCGGCCGTACCACTGTCGAGACGGTCCTCAGCAGACGGCAGGCGAAGCGGTTGACCGACAAGGGCGTACCGCTGTCGGTGAAGAAGGTGCGAGGCAGGGACGCGTCGCAGGCGCTGCGGGAGCAGGCCGCCGCCGGCTGGACGAGTTTCCGGCCCTACGGTGAGCCGGGCGGCCTGCGAGACGAGTTGAACGCCACAGCGGCCCGGTATCCCAAGCTGACCAAGGTGGAGACGATCGGTCGCAGCCAGCAGGGGCAACCGATCGTCGCCGTGAAGGTCACCAAGAACGCGCGGACCGTCGCTGACGGCCGGCGACCGGCGGTGCTCTACGCCGGCGCCCAGCACGCCCGCGAGTGGATCACACCGGAGATGACCCGCCGGCTGATGCATCACGTGCTGGACAGCTACGGCACCGACCGGGAGATCACCCGACTGCTGGACACGACCGAGCTGTGGTTCCTGCCGGTCGCCAACCCGGACGGCTACGACTTCACGTTCACCCCCGGCAACCGTCTGTGGCGCAAGAACCTGCGGGACAACAACGGCGACGGGCAGGTCGGCTCCGGCGACGGCGTCGACCTCAACCGCAACTTCAGCTACAAGTGGGGGTACGACAACGAGGGCTCGTCGCCGGAGCCGAACAGCGAGACCTACCGGGGCCCGGGCCCCAACTCCGAGCCGGAGACCAAGGCGCTGGACCGGCTCTTCAAGCGGGTCGGGTTCGAGTTCTTCGTCAACTACCACTCGGCGGCCGAACTGCTGCTCTACGGCATCGGCTGGCAGGTGAGCACCCCCAGCCCGGACGACGAGATCTACAAGGCGATGGTCGGGGACGACGCGCACCCCGCGGTGCCCGGCTACGACCCGGACATCTCCGCGGAGCTGTACACCACAAACGGTGACACCGACAGTCACGCCACCGTCAGGTACGGCACGCTGGGCTTCACCCCGGAGATGTCCACCTGCGAGGCCGCCTCGGCCGTCGACCCGGACGACCAGTGGCGCCCCGAGGACTGCGTCAGCGGCTTCATCTTCCCCGACGACGAGGCGCTGATCGCTGGCGAGGTGAGCAAGAACCTGCCGTTCGCGTTGGCCGTGGCCCGGTCGGCTGCGGACCCGGACGACCCGGTCTCGGTGGTCGGTCGGAGCACCCCGGACTTCGTTGTCGACGCCTTCGACACCTCGTACGGGCGCACCCAGCAGGTCGCCTCGATCACCCGTCGGGCGCTGAAGAACGTGCGGATGCACTACACGGTCAACGGTGCGCGGCCGAAGACGGTAGCGGTCCGCGAGTGGCGCGGTGGCGAGCGGTACGGCGACACCCACGACGACTACTACGCCGAGCTACGGGGCACTGTCAGCGGGGCGAAGCCGGGCGACCGGGTGGAGGTCTGGTTCACCGGGAACAAACCGCGTGCCGGGGTGGTGGCCAGCGAACACTTCACCTATCGGGTGCACAACGACATCGGCGGTGACGTGCTGGTCCTCGCGGTGGAGGACGTCACCGGCCTCAGCCCCGCGCAGACCGGCACCACCGCGAAGTACGCCGACGAGGTCGCGGCGTCGCTGGGCGCCGCCGGGCGCAGCAGCGACGTGTACGACTTCGACGCGATGGGCCGCAAGGCGCCGCACCCGCTCGGCGTGCTGTCGCACTACAAGGCGGTGGTCTGGGAGACCGGCGACGACGTGATCCTGCGCTCCCCCGGTCAGGTGGCCGGCACGACGGCCAGGGCGGCACTGGAAACCGAGCTGGCCGTCCGGGACTACCTGAACGAGGGCGGCAAACTGCTCGTCAGCGGCCAGTACGCGTTGTTCGCGCAGGGCGCCAACGGGTCGTACGTCTATCACCCGGACGCGCCACCGGAGTGCGCCGACGCCGAGGCCGCCAGCTGTCTGCCGCTGTTGAACGACTTCCAGCAGTACTGGCTGGGCGCGCACACCTACGTCAGCGACGGCGGAACCAGCCCGGACGGGGAGCCGTACCCGGTCGCCGGGACCGACGCGGCGTTCACCGGCTTCGACGGGCAGCTCAACGCCGCCGGCTCGGCGGAGAACCAGGCGCACACCGCCTCGTTCCTGACCACGTCGAGTTTCCTGCCGCCGGACGAGTTCCCGCAGTTCGCCAGTTCCGCGCCGGTGGGCTGGACCCGACCGGGCGGCGCGCCGTTCGATCCGCGTACGGGTGAGTGGTACCTGTACAGCGGGCAGACCGACGAGTCGTACAAGCGGCTCACGCGCACTGTGGATCTCACCGGGGCGAGCAGCGCGGAGTTGCGCTTCTTCACCTCCTACGAGATCGAGCAGGACTGGGACTTCATGTTCGTCGAGGCGCACGAGGTGGGTAGCGACGACTGGACGACCCTGCCGGACGCCAACGGCAAGACCAGCACTGTCACCGGGGACAGCTGCGTCGAGGGTTGGTCGCAGTTGCACCCGTTCCTCGCGCACTACCAGGGCGCTGACTGCTCCCCCACCGGGAGCACCGGCAGCTGGAACGCGGCGAGCGGGTCATCGGGAGGCTGGAAGGAGTTCGTGGCCGACCTGTCGGGCTACGCCGGTAAGCAGGTCGAGGTGTCGATCACGTACGCCTCGGACTGGGGCACCCAGGGTCTCGGCGTCTTCGTGGACGACGCCCGGGTGCTTGTCGACGGGTCCACCGTGGCGGAGACCTCGTTCGAGTCGGCCGACCTGGGTGGCTGGACGGTGGCCGGCCCACCGCCCGGCTCCGCCGGCAACGCCAACGACTGGTCGCGCAGCCAGCAGGCGTTCGAGGAGGGCTCGGTGGTGGTCACCGGGGACACGGTGTACCTGGGCTTCGGGTTGGAGGGTCTGCCCCCGGCGGCCCGCGACGACCTCGTCGCCCGCTCGTTGACCCACCTCACCGGGCAGCCCCGCCCCTGACGGCGGCGAGGTGCGCCGACGGTCCGCGGACGCGCTGCGGCGCGCGCCTCCGGGCAGCTTCGAGCGTGGCGTCGCGGTCGGGTTCACCGGCTGCGCCGCCGCGTT